>JBAZRP010000180.1:0-2837 GCA_041662885.1 Legionella sp. | reverse complement strand
ACATCATCAGCACCCGCCTCAATAGCCTTTTCCATCACTTGATCTTCAGATAAGCCTGATGCCATCAGAATTTCGCCCTGATTTGTAAAGAGATAAGCCACTGAACCATCCGTTCCTAAATTACCGCCGTTCTTAGTAAATGCATGACGTACTTCAGAAACAGTGCGATTTTTATTATCAGACAGACAATCAACTAATACCGCAATTCCACCTGGCCCATAACCTTCATAACGCATGACGACCATTGCATCCACATCGAGCCCACCGACCCCACGCTTGATAGCATTATCTATCGTATCGCGTTTCATATTCGCGTTAAGAGCTTTTTTAACAGCGTCCCTTAATCTAGGATTAGAGGATTCTTCTCCCCCTCCCATACGTGCTGAGACAGTTATTTCACGAATAAGCTTAGTAAATATTTTACCACGCTTAGCATCCTGAACGCCTTTACGGAACTTAATATTAGCCCACTTACTATGACCTGCCATTTTCTACCTCTGAACCTTGTTAAAAATTAAGGTAAATTATATACCCAAGATACATTGAAATGCTATTTTTATACGGTCGCTTTTCTGCTTTGAACCTTTTTAAAAAGCGTGTTTTCATCGCTATAGTTGTGTCCTGGATTACTTTCGTGGCACACTAGTCAGCACATCGTTTTAATTGCGGTTCCCTTCATCAACCCTTGTGAATAATTTTTAGCGGAATGATAAGCAACCAGCATCATATAAGGAGATATACAGTGTACCTGCAAGGTTTTGGCAATTATCATCAAAGCGAGGCTGTTCTAGGAGCATTACCCAGTAGCCAAAATTCACCACAACACTGTAATTTAGGACTTTATGCAGAGCAATTAAGTGGCACCTCGTTTACGCGTCCGCGTCATAATAATTTGCACAGCTGGCTCTATCGAATACTGCCTTCGGTTACTCAAAGCAATTACACTCCTTATAAAAATGAAATCAATCTGCCCTATCATCCGGAGCAATCTCCCAATCCTCTACGCTGGTCACCAAGACAAGTCGATGCGCACGAAAAGAAAGATTTCATTGATGGATTATTTCATCTGGCTGGAAGTCACTTGGTAAATGCTTATCTTTATGAATGTACCATCTCCATGCATGATAAATATTTTGCAAACAATGATGGAGAACTATTATTTGTTCCCTATATTGGCGAAATTAATTTACATACCGAGTTTGGCAAATTAAATGTATGTCCCGGGATGATTGCTGTTATTCCTCGTGGTGTACAATTTAAATTAGAGGTAATGAGTAAAGAAGCTAAAGGATATTTATGTGAAAACAGAGGTAATCCATTAACATTGCCCCAATTAGGAATTATTGGCGCCAATGGCCTGGCTAACCCCCGTCATTTTAAATATCCTGTTGCTGCTTATGAAAATCAAAATACCGAAGTTACTTTAATATGCAAGTATCAACAAAAGCTATGGACGACCAAAAGCAATCATTCTCCCCTTAATGTAGTGGCTTGGCATGGAAATTATGCGCCTTATTGTTATGATCTAAGCTTATTTAATACGATCAACACCGTAAGTTTTGATCATCCTGATCCGTCAATTTTTACAGTATTAACCTCAGAAAGTGATATACCTGGCGTCGCTAATTTAGACTTTGTTATTTTCCCACCACGCTGGATGGTCGCAGAGCATACCTTTAGGCCACCTTATTATCACCGCAATTATATGAATGAACTCATGGGACTTATTAAAGGACAGTATGATGCCAAGAAAGAAGGATTTGCACCTGGAGGCGTGAGTATTCATAATTGCATGACACCGCATGGGCCTGATCAAATGAGTTATGAATTGGCAACATCGCAACAATTAAAATCAGAAACTTATCTTAATACCTTAGCATTTATGATTGAAACCAAAGATGTATGGCAAGTCACTGAACAAGCGACGAACCTACCGACACGGCAGCTGGATTATACAAACTGTTGGCAAGGGCTTAAAGCTAATTTTTCCGGATAAAGTAGCCTGGTTGCTTGCAACCAGGATCGTAAGGCCTAATTATTCTAGAATGCTTCAAAAAAAATCTCCCAAAATAATCTAAAATTTTGGCAAACCCGGTTGCAAGCAACCGGGCTACATTTAAATCAGCATACCATGCAGATATTAAAACAAATCTTCTTGTGTTAAACCCACTTTTTCTAATAAACCTCTAAGTGTTTTTAATGCTTCAACTTGAATTTGCCGTACACGTTCGCGGGTCAAATCGATTTCTTTACCTACATCTTCAAGAGTGGCCTTTTCAAAGCCTCGCAAACCAAATCGTCTGGCAATTACTTGTTGTTGGTTTTCAGTCAACTTATCCAATAACGATTCAATATGTAATCGCAGATCTTCATTAGTCAACAATTCCGCAGGGTTTACGCTGTTTTCATCAGCGATGGTATCAAGTAATGATTTATTTTCATCAAAACCTATAGGCGTATCCACAGAAGCAACTTTATCATTCAACCCTAATAATTTCTGTACGTCTTCTAAAGGCTTATCCACCATTTCCGCAATTTCCTCTGGAGATGGCTCATGATCTAATTTCTGCGTGAGTTGTCTTGCAGCCCTAAGATACACATTAAGTTCTTTGACCACATGAATCGGCAAACGAATGGTTCTCGTCTGATTCATGATAGCACGTTCAATTGTTTGTCTAATCCACCAGGTCGCATAAGTAGAGAATCTAAATCCACGATGAGGATCAAACTTTTCAACCGACTTCATTAATCCTAAATTTCCTTCCTCAATCAAATCAAGTAAAGGAAGACCACGATTAAGGTAACGTCGAGAAATTTTAACTACAAGACGTAAATTA
>JBAZRP010000179.1:0-2962 GCA_041662885.1 Legionella sp. | reverse complement strand
TAGATGGTTTTTGATTGTTTCAAGGCTTTGCATAGAAAATAATAAGTAATTGGCCTTGTCTTTAGCAGGTATTGACTCATATTTATTCATCACGGCCATTTTCTCCAACAAATTACATATAAATTATACTACATTTCGGAGGATTAAGTCTTTTAATAAATATAGTACGCTCCATTGACAATTAACAACACAAATCAACCAATTAAAATACCGTATTTATTACGGCTTGCCTTATGATTTATTTTTGATAGCATTGCCCTTAAAAAAACCATAATCGCATCATAAATACTTTAGGAGTTCATTGCATGACTACAAGCAAGATAGAGCAAGACGTAACCCAAACATCAACTAATGACCAATCTGCGGAAAAAGATTATCCATGGACTGAAGATCCAAAGGTGGCTTATCAAAACTTCTTAAAATATGCCGGTGACAATGTTAATGATTCAGTAGCATATAATAATGCAATGGTTGCTTCAATTGCAGAATCAATGGGAAATAAAACACCTTCTGGACAAGAAGTACATGCTCATAATGGAGTTTTTTATCCTCTTGATCTTCATATTGGACAGCCTTTCTATACCTCTAAAGTCACATTTCGGAATATCGAAAAGGCTAAGTTATATTTCGAATTTGAAAGTGATATATTGCCTAGAATTTTAGGTGTAACATCTTCAAACAAAGAATTATTAACTACATTTAGAGTCGCTTATAGAAATATTGTGCCTGCCATTTTTTCCAAGACTCCATCAATTGCAGGCCCTATGGGGTTTCATGAATATATAATAGATGGCTCAAATTTTAAAAGTGATGCAGCAATTACTTGTTATGCTCATCCTGATTATAACCAAACACCTCTGAAAGTTGTTATCGAAAATTGTGGGGGTTCTTGTCTCGTTGATGGCTTAGAAACAGATGCTATTGCAAAAGTATTTGAAAATAAATGTGCCACTAATAGATTTATACTTTTTAGTCTTCCAACTATAACTAAAGATACAGATGATGATGAAGATTTAGATGCAATTTCAGAACTTAAGAACTAGGCTCAGGCTAAGTTGAAATTGACTGTTAGCACAAAAGGCTTATAATGTCGGCAATTACTGGCCTTTTAGTGCAAATAAAGAGCGTCTTTATGTCTAAAAAAATTATATTCTTCTTCCCTCCAACGGGTATGCCAGCCTCTGCTTATTATGATGCAGAGGTCGATGGCTTGTTTTCCAATGATGTAATTCGCGTTTATGTCCAAAGTTGCACCCATAAAAATTTAGGCAATGGGTACCTTATACCTAATTTAGAAGTTGCTGCTCGAAATATAAGCCGTTGTTTTGATGCACATTCTAAAATAATTAACTTTGAAATATTAGCAGATGGTCTCGATTCAGGACTTTGGCTGATTAAAGGCTGTTCACAGGAAGATTTAAAAGCACCGATCGTAATTGATAAGATATGTTTACAAGGTTATAGCCGTGGAGCGGTGACTGCTTTTGCAGTTGCTAAACAATTAGATCATCTTGATATACCAATCCATATATTAGCTGATAGGCCAGTTTCTGGAGATGTCAGTGACTCATTACCCGGGACTATGTACGCAAAATATAATAATTTATCAGAATGTAAAAACATCCATTCCGCTTTAACCCTACTGGCTGCGCATGATTTACAACAAGGATTTATTCATAATACTTTTTTTAAACAAATGCTGCCTAAATATCCGCAGCACGCACAAATAGATACTAAATTACTACCGTGTACTAATCATTTCGAGTCTACGAATAGAGAGTATATAAAATACAATTTAATTAATGAACATATGCGCTTGGATTTAACAGCTGCAAATAAACTTCAAGTAGATTTATCATCCTATTTAAAGACTCACTATAGTTGCAAAGCTTCTAACAATACTTACTATTATACACCAGAAGCATATCGACAACAGATTTTTGCAGCAGGCAATCCTGTACCTAAAGACAAGCTCTTTCTTGATGGAATAAGGCATAATGCTCAAATAATTTGTAACAAAAATAAGATTCAACTCCCAAATAAGTCGCAGATTAGTGATGAACAAGCATGTGCTATTCATATAATTGGGCGACTAAAAGTCCCTAATGAAAGTGATAAATTACCATTACTTAATTTCGTATTAACTAATACCAATGAAGCCAAACAGCTTATACAGATAGTTACTAACATACATGAGAGCTGTGTTTATTTAGAACATGCAACAGCTAATAAAACTCTTGAAGAAATAAAACCCAAACTTATCGCCAAGGCAGCACTGGATTTTAAAATCGATGTGTTTATGCAGAGTTTTGCTTATTTAAATAAAGCTAATAAAACTGAAACAGATAAAAGAGCGTTTATTGCCAGTTTAAAACAAGCTCAAACCTTATTTGAAAACCAGGCTTTGAATTATGATAGAGGTATTGGTAGAAAAATATTATATGCGGTGGTCAATCTTGTATTAGTTGTAACAGGCCTCTTTGTGTTTGCAAATACTTTAAATAAAATGAACAATGGCAATTGGTTGTTTTTTAGTGAAACGCGATCCACACAGGTTATGAGAGAGACTCTTAAAGATTGTGTGGCGCTAGCATTATAAAGTATTTTATTTTTGGGCGTGTTTACAATTCAATTTTCTACGTCCCGCGGCTTGTCCGCGGGATCCAATCGGATCTGAATTTATGCAACAAGACTCTGCTTTATTGAAAATCTCTGGATCCCGCGGACAAGCCGCGGGACGTAGGCCCTGAAAAAATGAATTGTAAACACACCCTGGAGTATACGTAAAACCACTTAAGCACTTTATCTTCGTTATGCTTTTGGATATGTTGCAAATTGATCCTGCCTCGAAAATCCGGACACCAAGATTATGCAGCCACTCCAAAATCAGTAGGGGTTTGAAATCCTAAAGTTGAATGGATGCGTTTGCGATTGTAAAACACTTCAATGTAATCGAATAGAG
>JBAZRP010000178.1:0-3041 GCA_041662885.1 Legionella sp. | reverse complement strand
CTTGATTACTGTCTGCACCGTGCTCGATATAAGTTCGCACAGCAGCCACATCTTTTTCGGCAATAGCAATGGCAAAATATATGTCTTGTAAATTCGGCTCATTTTTCAATTGAACCGTTAATTGTGGTGCTTCATTGTGCAAAATAGCTAGTATCGCTTTTTGTTCATTGCGCGATTTACTTTGCAAATAAGCAAGCACAAAGGCTGCTTTTTGTTGTATGCTCCATGCACTAAAGAACTCCAAACACTGCGCTAACTCATAACCATGGGGAATCAGGACGGGAAACGCTTTATCATTCAATGACGTGTGTTCATCTAGCAAAAGGCCATCCAATAAAGATGCTTCTTCTTTAGAAAGAGTAACGTACTCATTCGCTCTTAATTGCTGCAAGAGTGCTTGTTTAACCTGTTGCCAATCGATATCGAGTATTTTGCTTGAGTCCGGGTCTATTTCAAACACTGCTTCCCTGCTAATTGGGATAAAGAGGTTGATGCATTCGTGAAATTTTTCCATCTCCTCGTATTTATAGTCTTTATCCAATGCACGTTTGCCGTTATAGCCGTGCATGGCAATCAAGGCTTCTAGTTGGTCACGCAATCCATTTACAAGTCCAAATAATTGAAAGTGATTTGTGAATCCTGTTTGTACTGTTTGTATAATGGTTTCATTAGTTATATTGCTACTTCCTGTGCTCAGATAAATATCCCCCGTATTGATAGGCCATACTCCAAACCCAGCACCTCGTGCAACTTCAATAACTCGGTTGTGAACATGAATCCCTTGAGTGTTATTTGTAGCCATGATGCCGGCTATTCTATCCACCAGAGCAAAACGCACATTAGCTAGTAATTCATCTGTGTTTTGGGGGGCGTTGAGGCTGTTAATCAGGTAACTCACTCGATTATGGAACCCAGGTGTACATTGGCTCACATCTTCTTTTATTCTTGATGCAATCAGCTGCTTTACCTCATGCGTTGCTTTAGGATGCGTAAAGATTGTGTATAGCGTGGCTAATGACTCAAGAAGTGCTGCTTTTAAATGGTATGTCGAGTCCTTCCCTACATGTTTATCTAAATCTTTGAAAAAAAGCTTTGCTTCTGTTTGATATTCAAAGTCTTCGTGTCTTTGCACATCCTCAAGTTTCAATTGCACACTCAAAAGCGTATAAAATGTGCTTAACCAATCAGAAGAAAGGGTTGTGGGCGCCTTGATGGGTAGGCCTTGCTTTTGCTGTGCGTAGCATTTATTTTGGTTCAATAGTGGCATAACTCGCCCTCGCTTTAGCTGGACTGTGCAAATAATGAGTGAAACTGTACCACAAAAAAGAAAAAGAGGGAAAAAGATTAAGATAAGCTTAACTGATGGTTTTTTATTATTTATTCTCTTATAAGCGCATTAAAATATTCTTTTGTTCTTGCAATTTGTTGAAGACAAGAACTAAGGGTCAGGTCTTTTGATAAAGGGTTTTTTGAGTACTATTTTTTATGATTTTATCACAAGACTTGACCCCTATGCTCATGATTAGTTTTATCAAAAGTAGAAAAGCTTTTTTTAAAAAGCTCTGAAGCATTGAGGCTAGCTAATATTGATGGATCAATATTGTCAAAAAGCGTTATAAGTTCATTTTGTTTGCTTCCAAATGAACCATAATCTCATTCAGGAAACTGTTGATCTCTAAATGTCCTCGACTATGATAATCCGTCTTTATAACTTTTAATGAAGGTATAATCTCTTAAATCTGACTCCACTTTTTCCAGTAAATCTTCCGAAATTATGTCACCTTTAACACCATGAACATATAAAGGTACCCCTCCATCCTCTCGAAAGGATTGCTCAGTTATTCTTAATGGTGATGAAGCACCAATTAAACCAAAGTTACCGATAGTAAATGCCGGCCTATCCATAAAATGGATTTCATCAAAAAATAAAATACACTTTTTTAATGTTGTTTGTGACACTTCCATATCAGGATAATATAGAACATTTACTTTTTCGCGCATCATACTCCTTATGGACCAACATCTTTAATTAGATCACAATAGAAATCAACACACCTGTTGAATAGAAAACGCAACATCAAACTCATCATATAAGGCCTTGGGTTTTAAGGGCGCCCTTCCTCTATGAATTTTATCTGGACTCACTTCCAATTTTACCAAGCCATACCGCTCCATTGTCCTTAAAGTCCTAAGAATATTATTCGCCTTTCTTTTATATCCAGTTAAAGCCTCTAAATCAGATACAGATTTCGGCTCATTTTCAATAATTAATTTTAGTAAAAGCTGGTTATCTTCGGACAAAACATGGGCCAATGATTTCATTGATGTAAACCAAATTTTGGGTTCATTCTTTTTAGGTTTGTATATACCTCTAGCAATGGCAATTGTACGTTGTTTATACTGCTCAAGAGACATAATGCCTATTCTTGCTTTATTCATTATTTACTCTCCTTAAGAGCTACAAGACGCTTATCCACTTCATTCCAAAAATCTACTAAAAGCTGTCCTGCATTAATATAATTATAGGGCCTACCGCGGCCATTCTCATCATAATGCCAATGATCGAATGTTCTTTCAGGACTTACCCCTTTCTTTGCTCCGTATCTTATTTCATGACTATTATCAAAACCCAATATTCGATTATTAGATTTATCATGTAAAGTTAATGAGTATTTAATACCCTGTTGTCGGCTTTGAGTTTTAATAATCTCAAACTTTACCTATAATCCCAAAGACTCATCAATGATGATTCTTTCACCATTAAGCTCTAGTAGATTTTCCAATGCATGATCAATTGTATTCATAATTAATTATATCACAAGATGATATAATTGGAAATTCCGGCCTCCGGTAAGATTTCTACTCCGAGGGACTGAGATTTAAGTAATATTGTATTGCGACTGGGGACCTTCTACTCTTTTATTAGGGTCTGTTGACAATTTAGTTCCCGACGTCCCGCGGCTTGTCCGCGGGATCCAGTTAGATCTTGATTGATACAACCAGTCTCTGACTTATTCAAATTTCCTGGATCCCGCGGACAA
>JBAZRP010000177.1:0-3075 GCA_041662885.1 Legionella sp. | reverse complement strand
TGATTTATCCAAGTAATTGAATAAATTTAGATCTTCTTCCTCGGATTGCCTCTTCTTTTTGGAATCCATCAGCTACTTCCTGTAGTGATTTTATTGGATTTAGTATAGCATTTTTTTTATATGAAAGGAGGGTAAGTATACAAATAATGAGGGCAAAAGGCCAGGGCCCGATCTTTTTATTGTGGTATAATCTAAAAGATATATGGCTAGGATCTATTTTAAAAATTATGCCATTGGAGAAGGAGCAAACATGCAAACACTAAACCCCGCAACCGAACAAGTTATTGCCTCTTATTCCTTGATGGATGCACAACACGTAGATGGCCTCATTCAACAAGTTAGTACTGCACAACAAGATTGGGCAGATAGTGATTTTAGTATTCGTAAACGTACCATGATGCATTTGGGACAGTTATTGCGCGAAAGCAAGGATACGTATGCAAAGCTTATTACTGATGAAATGGGGAAGCCCATTAGCCAATCAATCAAAGAAATTTTAAAGTGTGCGGATTTATGTGATTTTTATGCAGTCCACGGGGAAGCATTTTTGCAACCGGAATTGATTAAAACCGAATTCCAAAAATCTTATCGTTGCTTTCAAGCATTGGGAGTGGTGTTTGCTATTATGCCTTGGAATTTTCCTTTTTGGCAGGTACTGCGTTTTGCTGTACCTAATTTAATGGCTGGTAATGGTGCTGTTTTAAAACATGCGCCTAATTGTATTGGTACTTCTTTGGCTATTGAGCATTTATTTGCCCAAGCAGGTTTTCCTAAAGATTTATTTCACAGTTTGGTAATTGATTTAGATTTAGTGCCTCAGGTAATTCACCATCCAAAAATTATTGGAGTTACATTAACGGGAAGTAATCGGGCTGGAAAGTCTGTGGCTCAGGAAGCCGGTTCTGCTTTAAAAAAAGTAGTTTTAGAACTAGGTGGGAGTGATCCTTATGTAGTTCTTGAGGATGCTGATTTAGAATTAGCTGCTGAGCAATGTGTTGCTTCACGACTGAGTAATTGCGGCCAAGTCTGTATTGCTGCCAAACGCATGATAGTAGTTGAGTCAGTGCAAGAAGAGTTTGAGCATTTAGTTTTAGAAAAAGCAAAAACCTATACTATGGGGAATCCTTTATTGGCAGAAACCATGCTTGGTCCTATGGCCAGAAAAGATTTACGTGATAGCGTACACGCTCAAGTTCAAAGAACGATTGCGGCCGGTGCGCGCTGTATTTTAGGTGGAGAAATTCCCAAACGAACTGGTTTTTATTACCCCGCAACCATGTTAGTAAATGTTACACCCGATTCACCTGCCTTTACTGAAGAATTATTTGGTCCAGTTATTTGTTGCACCTCTGCAAAAAATGAAGCAGAAGCAATGAGTTTGGCAAATCAATCTGAATTTGGTCTGTCAGCGGCAATTTTTACTAAAGATTTGGCAAGAGGTGAGCGTTTAGCAAAGGATTATATGAATGTTGGAACTTGCGCTGTGAATTCTTTAGTAGCCTCTGATCCGAGATTACCTTTTGGTGGGATTAAACAATCGGGTTATGGGAGGGAGTTGGCTGTTGAAGGGATGAGGGAATTTGTTAATGTTAAGACAGTCGTTGTTCGGTAGGTATGTGGTAAATCCACAAGTACGTCATCTTGAGCGTCAGGTACGTCATCCCGAGAGTAGCGAGGGATCTCCTGACGCACGGGATGACGTACAAAGATTAATCGCAACAGGGCAAGATCATCTAAATTTTAAACAATTAGACAAAAGATATTAATGCCAGGGTTTTGTTCTCATGAAACTTAGTGATAGTTTTTAAAAAAATAAAACATAAAAAAATTCATTCACGTGAACAAGCCACGTGATTTAGAGCGTACGTTTTCATCGATCAAATTTAAACGCATACCTATGTCGAGAATAGCAGCACATTCTGTGGCAGAGCGTCTTGCCATTCGATAGAAACGGATTTTTTCATTTGCAGAAAATTCTCCAGCCCCTTCTGCTATATTAAGTGTCACTGAAGAGCCTGCTCGTTGCAGCTGGTCAACTAAATAAGCGCGTCCCTTGGGAAACTGCTTTACGATTGATTCAATAATAACGACAAATTCAATAGCAGTTTGATATACATCAAGTTTTTCATGATCAAAATTGGGCATTTTATGATTTCATCCATGGGCAAAAGTTGGTGGTAGCATTCTACAAGAAAGTAATTACTCTATGCAATGTAATTTCGGTAACGCAGGCGGGCACGCATACGTTCACGGGAATGAATTTTTTATGTTTTAATTTTTTAAAACCTATCACTGGTTCATGAGAGCAAATTTACCCTGATATTAATGCCAGATAGATCGATAAAGAGCTCCATATATGATCTACTATATGCCTGATTTTTAAGAGGGTAATAGAGATGAATAAAGGGCTAATAGAGCATTTTGAGAAATTGCCTGATCCACGAATAGAGAGAACCAAAAGATATCCTTTGATGGAACTTATCAGGCACAATATCTGGTTGTGATGGGTGGAAGTCAATTAAAGATTTCGGTGAAGCTAAGCTTGAATGGTTGCGGAAGTTTTTGCCCTACAAGGATGGAATTCCAGTTGATGATACTATAGCACGAGTTATGCGTAAAATTGATACAAAGGCATTTCAAATTTGCTTTATGAAGTGGGTTCAGTCTGTATCGGAGGCAACTTCTGGTGATGTTGTAGCTATCGATGCAATGGGGTGTCAAACAGCCATCGGTTAAAAAATGGCCTAATTTAAAAAGTCTTATTGTAATAAAATCACGTAGGGAATTTAATAATCCTGATATAAAAAATACAGAAGATACCCGTTTTTACATTGCATCAATTAAACCCGATGCAAAGAAGTCTTTAGGGGCAGTTCGACAGCACTGGGGGGTGGAAAATAATCTACATTGGACTCTTGATATGACCTTCAGAGAAGATGAGTCACGAGTACGAACAGAAGCTGCCCCAGAGAATTTTGCCATCATAAGGCATATTGCTCTAAATCTTATTAAAAAGGATACTTCAAGAAAAGCAAGCGTGAAACGCAAGCGTTTTATGGATGCATTAGAGGACGA
>JBAZRP010000176.1:0-3161 GCA_041662885.1 Legionella sp. | reverse complement strand
GAAAAGAAAGAAGAGAAAGAATAAATTTTAAACTAAAGATACTCCCTTCTCCCCTCGGGGAGAAGGTGCCCGTAGGGCGGATGAGGGTCTAGCAAACTTGCTGGATCTAAAGCCTTTTGCCCCCTTCACTACCCTCATCCGCCCCTTTGGGGCACCTTCTCCCGCAGGCGGGAGAAGGGAGCGACACGCGGCAATAGCAAACGTAGGCTGGACTGAAGAAAAGAAAGAAGAGAAAGAAGAGAAAGAATAAATTTTAAACTAAAGATACTCCCTTCTCCCCTCGGGGAGAAGGTGCCCGTAGGGCGGATGAGGGTCTAGCAAACTTGCTGGATCCAAAGCCTTTTGCCCCCTTCACTACACTCATCCGCCCCTTCGGGGCAATAATACTGTTGGCTTCAAGACTTCTCTGGCCGAACCAATCCGTATTTCCTCATTTTTTCAACTAAAGTAGTTCTTCTCATATTAAGGTAACTCGCAGCGTGTGCCACCACCCAATCGTGCTCTATTAAAGCTTGGTTGATTAATGCCAGTTCTGTTTTCACCAAATGCTGTTTTAAATCTATTCCAGGCCCGAGCCTGATTTGCTCCTGACTTGCATCGAACAGGTTAAGCTCTATATAGGATGACTTAAATCCACCCCGCACTCTTCGTGGTAAATCATTTTTGCTGACTATACCATTAGGATAAAGAATAGATAATCGCTCTACCATATTGGCCAACTCTCTAACATTACCCGGCCAATTATAAGAACTTAAGGCATCTAAGGCATCCGGCATTAAGCGCACTATAGGCCGGCCCTCCCCTTCCATGCGTGAAATCAGCTCGTTAAACAATAAAGGTATATCACTGGAACGATCTCTTAAGGTTGGCATCTCAATAGGAAATACATTCAAACGATAAAATAAATCTTCTCTAAACTTGCCATCGGTAATAGCCGATTCTAAATTTCTATGGGTTGCGGCAATTATTCTAACATTTACACCGATACTTTTATTAGAACCCACGCGCTCAAATGAATGTTCTTGTAAAACTCGCAACAATTTTACCTGCATTGCCAATGGCATATCACCAATTTCATCTAAAAACAGCGTACCACCATTAGCCAATTCAAAACGCCCCTGCCTGGAAGTAATAGCACCGGTAAAGGCGCCTTTTTCATGCCCAAACAACTCACTTTCTAATAACTCACCTGGTATTGCGCCGCAGTTTATAGGTATAAAAGGCTTATTCGATCGCAATGAAAGCGCATGGATATTACGTGCTACAACTTCCTTACCAGTTCCAGACTCACCGAGAATTAAAACACTGGCCTCGGTATTGGCGACTTGCTCTATCAATTTTCTAACAAGATGAATGCTATCACTGGTACCAACTAAACTTCGAAACAATGGTGTTTTATGCACACTCGCAGAAATAAAATGTTCTGCTTCCATAGCAATGCGACATCTGTGCAAAGCCTCGAGCATTTGCGCATAAGTAAAGGGAAAAAATAAGGTAGTGACTACATTCTTTGCTTCACTTTGAGTGGGATTTAATTCCATATCAATTAAAATTATCGGCGTTCGAGGAAATTGCTTTACTACAACCTCTAATTCATCCAGCGTTTTATCCTCAGATTCACTTGCTCCAAGGATAATTATGCTCGGATTGGAAGCGGTGACAATTTGCCATGCTCCATAGTTAGTTACAATTACGGATTCACCAATAAAATCAAATATAGTACGAAGCTGGTTGCAACGATCCTGTTTATCATCAATGATGTAAATTTTATCATTGCTTTCCATAAACAATTCCTTAAGGTCATCGATAACAGATTATACTAGCAAAAGAATTACACCGTGTTCCAAAACATAATTCTTGGCTACCAATTGTTTTAGTAGCACCAACGCCCGTTTCTTTGGCAATATGCTTCGCCTGCAAAAAGCCCATGCGGCTACAAAAAGAGTTAGCTGCGCGTCTACCACAACCATGACCTCGCTCATAACACCAATCTACTCGATAATTATTAAATCGTGGATGTTGGAATTTTTGTTCGCGGTAATGATAAGGCTTAGGTGGTATGTGATAATTTGCTGGCGCAAGTAATAATCATAAACCCATTGCATCGCCAACCAGCACAACGTGATTTAGTACCTAGATAATTTGTTAATCCAATATTATGAGCAATTACATTTTGACTTGCAAAATCATAACCTAACATCTGACAATAACGATTTGCTACAGCTTTACCGCAGTCTTTACCATCAATAGTACAATAATCCAAACGCTGTCCCAGATAAGTGGGATGCCAGATATTTCGAAATGCTTTATTAGGTTTGGAGTGCGCTGAAAATGCGCAGAGCATCATTAAAAATATCAGGAAGTTTCGAAAATTGCTCATAGTAACAACTCGTTAACGACTAATACGCTATGTTAGCCCATCACGTATAACTTATACAAGTATTAAACTGGATTATTGCTATCAAGAAATTGGTGTGCTAATTGATATTTTTTAGTCAAATGCTCACCCAAAGCCTGTATACCTAAACGTTCGGTAGCATGGTGACCACAGCCAAAATAATCAATTGCTAACTCTTTGGCTTGGTAATAAGTACGCTCAGAAATTTCACCGCTTATAAAAGCATCGACACCCAACTCACTTGCATCAACAATATAATCTTGAGCTGCGCCACTACACCAGGCTATGCGTGTGATGGGTCTATTATGGCTTGCTATATGTTGTGGAGTCCGAGCAAATGTTTTTTCCAAAACAACAGCAAAATCCTCTGCTTTCAATGCTGTTGGTAAATTACCCGACCACAATAAGTTTTCTGTAACACCAACTTTATGCGAACTTACGGAGTTAAGCTGTAGTGCTTGTGCAATACAGGCATTATTTCCTAATTCCAAGTGACAATCTAAGGGTAAGTGATAGGCGAATAAATTAATATCTGCATGTAAAAGTTTGGCAATTCTTTGCCGTTTCATTCCAGTAATTATTCCTGGCTCACCGCGCCAAAAATAGCCGTGGTGAACCAAAAGAGCATCCGCTTTGAATTGGATTGCCTGCGAAATTACCTCATCAGAGGCTGTAACAGCAGTACAAATGCGAGCGATTTGTGCTTTACCTTCAATCTGCAAACCATTCGGTGCATAATCAGAAAACTTAGCACAGAGTAATA
>JBAZRP010000175.1:0-3215 GCA_041662885.1 Legionella sp. | reverse complement strand
CTACCCCATATTAAAGATTGACCGAAAGGTAGCAAAGGAAGCGCTTTTATTACAAAGAAAAAAATGGTTGCTTGAAAATGACGCTGCTTAAGGCAGCGCCATTAAGGCCTAGGCCCAACCTACGCATTTACAAAGATGGGGATTTGGCCTTATCAAAGGCCCGTCACCTTTTCCAATCCTAATTGAAGTTAGGGTGTGTTTACAATTCATTTTTTCAGGGCCTACGTCCTGAAGATCCATCAGGCCTACGTCCTGAAGATCCATCAGGCCTACGTCCCGCGGCTTGTCCCTGAGAGATCTTCGCAAATTTTAACCATAGTGATAGATCTCTCTTTGATTTTCCTCACCTAATTTGTATAACGATCTCAATGTCCGCTCAAACTCTTCTTGGGTAAGAGTTAATTTTCCTTTTAAAACTCTTCTACCTAGAAAAACGATGGATAAAGCTGATGTAAATTTAGCTGAATGAGCTTGATAATCAGCAGCTTTACCAACCGATTTAGTAAAAATTCCAGCCAGCCATGCAGTAAAAGTAGCTATGGCAGCGATAAGCAGTAAAATGTTCATACGCTGATGACATTTAGTAAGGCTATCTTTAAGTCCTAAACCGTAATGATGGCATTTGGTATCTCTTATATTTTCCTCAATCCGCATGCGTTGACGATAAATATTTGTAATTAACTCAGGCTTAACGGAGGCTGCATTCAAAGAAGAAACCAATAACCAGGGCTCGTTCTGAGATTTGGAGTAACGTTTAGATTTCCCGGAATTTCGCCGTGATTTTTTATTTAAGGTTAATGATTTCCTGTATTTAGATTTTCCCTTATATAAAACAAAGTGTGCAGGCACTTTTCCTTCTTCAGTTAAAACTCCATGTCCTATATAAGTGGGTTTTGAAGTAGCGCGCTCAAAGTAAGAGGAACTTAGACACCAGCTAGAAGAACCATCCTCACACACTGCATTTTTATTTCGTAAACGCCCTACAAAGTCCCAGCCCAATTGCAGAATATATGCAAACCAAGGCGCTCTAAATCCTGCATCCGTAATAATAATGGGTTTTACTGATTGAGGTAATAGATTTTTTAGTTGATTTAAAAATGCTTTATGAGTTGCATGATTATTCTCATTTTTCTTTGGATAGGATTCTTCATAAATTACAATAGAACGTCCAGGCATAGACATGCTGGCACGCAGCGCATAGAGATTAGTTACAGGATTAATGCAGGTCCAATCGATATGAATCCATGGTGTTGAGTTCTCATGGATGAGATGACAAATCATTATTTTATAAAATATACTTCGCTCCGCATGGAGATGCCCATTTCCCAATAGTCGGTCAACTTTTTGAATGTTACTAGATTCCTTATTTAGGTTTGATAACGCTCTTCCTAAACTTGTTAACATCAACTGATTATTACTAATAGCTGCTTCGCAAATAGTCATTAAGCTTTTTAATCTCATTTTATGAACTTGAGGTAGTTTATCTTCAAAGTTTTTATGTAATAATTCGCTTAGGTGCATGATGTAGATCCTATAATGTTCGCAAACGCTATTTGATCATAAATCTTCATGCACATCAAAAAAATTATTACCTATTTTTCAAAAAATTATGGTCACATTTTGTGACCATCTCTCAGGGACAAGCCGCGGGACGTAGAAAATTGAATTCTAAACACGCCTTAAAGAGAATTCTCAGACAAAGAAGTACGCTGTGATTTATCTGCATTGTTTTTAATCAAATCGTCGGTTTTCGGCGATTCAAAGAAGAACGAATTACTATTATTTTGGTTTTGAAGTACCTCAATCTTATTTTGAATCAGCTCACAAATCTTCTTATACTTCTCACGGTATTGCAAACCTTTCTGATAATGATTAGAACCAGGATCGAGTTTGATATTTGCTGGATATAAGCCTTTGTCTCTATAATTTGTAGCTATGTCCAGTACCGTTTGGTTATCCTTATTTTTAGCAAAAATAGTAACTTCTGGCACCTGGAGTAATTCTTCGATAACTCCAATACTGCCATGTTTTACCGCCCACATCAGCGCATTCTCACCGGATTCATTTTGAATACCCACATTGATTCCTGGTATTCCCAATAAATAACGAACAATTGCTCGATTGTCAGACGTACTATCACGCATCAATAGAGTCAATCCTATTTTTGTTTGCACATTAATATGCACACCTGGTATTTGCATCAAAAGATCATAAAACTCTGCACCCGATTCATCCGGACGAGTTTGAATAAGACCGAATCCATTACAATCTGCATTGGTTAACTTTTGTAACAAAGCTTGATATGCATTTTTATCGTTTGGATGATTCTGTAAATTTTCACGCTCCCGACTCCAGTTGTATCTTTCGGAATATATAATAGGTTTGGCGAATCGAATAAGCTTATCAATTTCATCAACTACATTAAGTAATCGTGCAGCTAAACTTTCATTTTGATAACGTTCATCCGAAATTTGCATATAACGAGTAATTATGGATAGCATTTCTGGATTATTCACTTGCCCAGCTAAACTTAATGCATTTAACTTATGCTTGGTTCGCAAGCTAATATCAAACTTTTGGCTTTGCAGTAACTTCATAACAACAGCTATATTGTTGGTATTAATAGCCAGCATTAATGCATTAAATCCTTGATTATTTTTAGCCAATACGTTTACGTCTGGATTTTGTAACAACATAGAAATGCTTTCGACATCATTCCGTTCAACCGCTAGCAGCAATGCAGTGTTGCCATCTTCATTTTTAGAATTTGGATCTGCTTGTTTAACCGGCGCCTCTTGTTTTACAATAGGGTTACGTTGCTCTGCTACCGATACTATCGTTTGCGTAGCATGACTAATCAAAGGATAATCCTTAAGCAAGGCTAAAAAGTCCTGAATTTGTACTGTTGTCAGTCGTGCATTTGACAAGACTTTTTCTTCATTTTTAATAGTGGCGTTATCATATTTTTTCTTCAGGTTATCAACGTTCGGTGAAGTTTCTTTCAAAAACTCCATAAACTCGTAAAAATTCAAGGAAGGAATAAGGTCAGGATTATAATCCTTATTATTATACTCGGTTTTTTTTATGTAATACTCAGAGCTCAACCCCCAAATACTGCTCCCTCGGGTTTGATGGAATGTGTTCCATTCATCAACACTGAAAACGCGAAAAAGAGGCAGTATTTCTGATTTTTTATCAGGATTCGCAAGCAAATC
>JBAZRP010000174.1:0-3285 GCA_041662885.1 Legionella sp. | reverse complement strand
AGATCTCCTAACTGTATTTTGACAAGAAGTTTTAGCTGCAACCGTGGATTTCAATACCATATTGTTGGGCCAAGGCCCAACCTACAGCAGATTGATCAAATTATAATGCGACAGCCGTGTGAGTAGGTTGTGTCATTTGACCTAATGGTATGTACTTTAGGATTAAAAATGAAATTAAGGGAATAGATTGCACTAAAATTGAACTACTTTCCTTTAAGAAAGTGTCCTCAGGTCAACGACCCAACCTATGCAGGCGGAAGGATCGCAATCCCTATGAATACTGGCTCATGGTTGGAAAATTTGTAAAAGACCTGTGTGGGCATTGTAATTAAATTAGGAAAGCGCGTTCTAACTTCTTTTGATGGACGAATATTAAGTTTGCTGTTTTCATCCCAAGTGTAATTACTGCCAAGATCCCAAATGAATAAGGCACCTTGTTTACGCATTTCCCGTTCATTTATCCAGGGACTTTCTTCTTTACTCAAATTAGAATAAGGCTTGGGTTGATCGGGCATATAAGGCATTACCCCCGCAATTAAATAATTGGATCCTGCTATAAATGTTAGTGGTTGTCGGTACTGTTCATGCCATAATTTTGATAAACGCTCAGCAATTTCTTGGTTAGGCAGAAAGGCATCGCTATTTGAATTAAGTCGCAAGTTCATAACCGTTATTTTTGCAACAACTAAAAACACACTAAATAGAATTAAACTATAGGCAAATTGTTTTAAATTATGCTCATTAAGTACCGGTCTTAAATAGGCCATCATTATTATTCCTAGAGAAAAATAATAAGGTGTGGACCATCTGGGAGTGAAATAATAACCAGTAATAAAGCATAAGAAGAGCGACAGAATGAGGGGACCTAGTCCGATGAAGAGTAGGTAATGCCATTGGAAATGGGTTAGTTGCAATTCAGTCTGTGAACGTGCTTTATAAAATGGCCATAAAAGAAGAAATAAACCACTCACACTGAGTATATTATTAACTAGGTATCGTAAAGGAAAACTAATATGATTCCAAACACTAACAGATTTGGTGTATTGCGCTGGAGTATTAAAAGCATAAATTAATGTGCCAAAATGATTATTCCACAACCATATTAAATGCGGTATGCATAAAAGTATAAAGAATATAAAAGCGCAATAAATACCCGTTTTTTTGAAACTTATTCGGGCAGTTGGATGACTGAGGCAGAATACAAACATAGGAATTAACAGTAAAACTACTTGGTATTTAGTGCAAAAACAAAGAGCAGCAAGCAGCCCTGTACTCAGCCAATAAATGATAGTTTGTTTTGTTAAGGCTTGATAAAAAAAAAGCGCCAATAAGGCCCATAATGGAGACTGTAAGGAATCTGGGGTTAAATTCGAGGTATTAATTGTGTAAAAAACCACGCCTTCCAAAGCAAGACTTGCTATGAGTGCTGCCACAGGAGCAAGAAATTGTTTTGCTAATTGCCAGGTAGCAAAAAAAGTAAGAGCTACAGCAAGTTGCCCCAGAAAATAAACTGGCCAGCCAACAACGCTAAATAAACGTGTGATACCCGCACACAACCAAGCAGCTAGAAAAGGGTGTTTGCTATAACCTAATTGCCATTGTAAACCCCAAGTAATTCCTTCTAAAGTATCGTGCGTCACTGAAGTTCTGGTCAGGCTAGGAATTAAGGTCCAAATAAGCGTGTGAATAGAAATAAACAACCAAAAATAGAAGGACGGTGATTTAAAAATTGTGGTGGTTTTTAAGGTCACGATACAATTATCATTAGAGTAAGAAAATTGATTATGTGGTACTTGATATTTTAAAACAAGAGATATTAATAAAAAGCAGCAATAATCAACAATCCAATAGCCGCAGTTGCAATCAAAGCTAAAGCAGGGTTGCCGCCAGGAACCAAGTGACCTTCTGCAGTACTTAATAGGCAGGTTTTTCTACCTTTCCAGGCCATGATAGCAGGAAGTAGTAGTAATAAAACAACGCAGCAAATACCGGCGTAAGCTAAGGCTTGCAAGTAAATTCCAGGATTAATTAGCACTATAGCTAAAGGAGGTAAAAAGGTAAGTGCAAGAGTGTATTTTCCTTGGTAGCCGGATTTTTTAAAACGCAAACCGTCAGCCAGAAAGTCAAATAGACCTAGTGACACACCTAAAAAAGCAGTTACCATACAAATTGAGGTAAAAAAGCCAAAGAAACCACTTATCCACTGATTTTGTACGGATTGGCTCAGCGCTGCAGTTAAACCACTAGTTGCATGATCAGAAGTCATTAAGGAAATAAGTCCATTATCACCTTCACGCGCAACAACGCCCATAATTACTGCATCCCAGACAATGTAACAGAGTAAGGGAATAAGGGAACCAAACAAAATAACTTTTCTTAAGGTACGAATATCATTATCAAAATAATCGCGTAAACTCGGTACTATAGAGGCAAAACCAAATGAGGTAATTAATATCATTAAAGTACCAGTTACCGCACGAGCGGAACCGCCCGTTAAGCCTGTAGGTGAAATATGCGGACTAATAACCGCAACCAGCAATACATACACACCTAATTTACCAAACATTAAGCCGCGATTTACAAAATCCACAGAGCGAATGCCATTATAAACCACTATGCTAAATAGAGCTGTAAAAGTAATGGAGGTTACCCAAGTAGGCAAATTGATATTTGCTTGTTGCAAAAGTCCGTTTAAGACATCACTACCACCAGAAATATAGGCGGACAGCAGGGTGTAAAGTAAGAATAAGTAGGTAATCCAGGCAATAATTTGTCCTGGGAGGCCAAGGGTCGATTTGGCCATAGAAATCATATTACTACCGACTGGCAGGCGCATGTTGACTTCCAGAACTAATAAAGCCCCAGCTGTCATAATTGCCCAGCATGCTATTAGGAAAAAAATTGAATTAACAAAGCCAACTTCAGCAGTTGATACTGGCAATGCGAGCATCCCTCCGCCTATTGATGTCCCTACTATGAGTAGGATTCCGCCGATTAATTTCGAATTCAACAAGGTTTATTCCAAAAAAAGCTCAATATTAATACATTATGATACTAAATTTCCCATCTATTGTCAATGGGTCACCAGACCTGAGGTATCCCCACCTTTTTGAACCCAATCGAAGCTCCCTTCTCCCCTCGGGGAGAAGGTGCCCGTAGGGCGGATGAGGGCTTGGCAAAGTGGCATTGACAAAAAATTTCATTACCGTCACCACCCTCATCCGCCCCTTCGGGGCACCTTCTCCCGCCAAGCGGGAGAAGGGAGCTTCGATTGGGTTCAAAAAG
>JBAZRP010000173.1:0-3308 GCA_041662885.1 Legionella sp. | reverse complement strand
GAAATTTGAATAAGTCAGAGACTGGTTGTATCAATCAAGATCTAACTGGATCCCGCGGACAAGCCGCGGGACGTCGGGAACTAAATTGTCAACAGACCCCAGTAATTTATGAAATTAATTGGCTTATTTCTTTATTTAGTATATATCTAGAGTGTGTTGACTAGTCATCAATATTGTTCAAAAAAATGGAGAAATGCCTAATGAAATGGAAGCCAAGCTATAGCATCCTTGCTTTAATGCTATTCAATTCCCTAAGCTTTGCACAAGATACGAGTCGTATCATCGATATGAGTTATCCCTTCGATAAAAATACTATCTATTGGCCAACTGAAAAGGGATTTGACTTAGAAACCGTATCGTATGGCATGAGACCGGATCATTATTTTTATTCTGCCTTTAAATTTTGCGGTCCAGAACATGGTGGCACGCATATTGATGCCCCAAAACATTTTGCAGAAAAAGGTCGTACTGTTGATAAAATTCCTCCAAAACAATTGATGGGAAATGCGGTAGTTATTCATGTTGATAAACAAGCTGCAAAACAAAAAGACTATGCCATTACTAAAGAAGATATTGAACAATTTGAGAAACAATACCGTCCTCTAACCGATCAGGATATTGTTCTTTTTTATACAGGATGGGGTAAGTTCTGGCCTAATAAAAAGCAGTATTTAGGTTCCGATAAGTTTGGTGATGTAAACAACCTCCATTTCCCAGGACTTTCCAAAGAAGCTGCAGAATATTTAGTTCAGAAGAAAATTAAGGGTATTGGAATTGATACCGCAAGCATGGATCCAGGCCAATCCAAAGAATTTTGGACTCATAGGGTTTTGTTGGGTGCTGGTTTATTTGGTGTGGAAAATGTAGCTCAATTAGATTTACTACCACCAGTTGGCGCAACTCTAATTGTGGCACCGATGAAAATAGCTAATGGTAGTGGCGCACCAACTCGGGTATTTGCGGTTATTCCAAGTAAGTAACATACAAATACCAGTCGCTGTGAGCCTAACTTTGTCTAGCAAGAGGCGCAACAGCGCCCCACGCTACACAATCATCCCATTAACCTGACTATCCCAAAGCATCTTAAAATACCCCTGTTCCTTAATAATCAACTGATCAAAACTCCCTTCTTCAATAATAGTCCCACCCTCCATAACGATAATTCTATCCATATGCCGAATAGTCGATAATCGATGGGCGATTGCTATTACCGTGGACTTATTTTCTTCTAGAATTTTATTAATCGATGTTTGGATTTCTTGCTCGGTAATACTATCAAGACTCGAAGTTGCCTCATCCAGAATCACTATAGGAGCATTTTTTAACATCGCGCGTGCTATAGCGATACGTTGTCTTTGACCACCGGAGAGTTTAACCCCCCTCTCCCCGACTAAAGTATTATATTTATCCGGTAATGATTCGATAAACGCATCAATATTAGCACCCTTAGCTGCTAGTTTAATATCCTCAAAACTAGCCTTTTCTTCTGCATAAGCAATATTTTCACCAATCGTACGATGAAATAACATCGTATCTTGAGGAATCAAAGCAATTTGTTGACGTAAGGAATCACTTGCAATGGTTTCAATAGCGTGACCATCAATACTAATAGTGCCTGATGTTGCTTTAAAATTTTTCAAAATTAAGGAAATTAAAGTCGACTTACCCGCACCAGAATGACCAATTAAACCAATTTTTTCTCCTGGTTTTATAGTCAGATTCAAATTACTAAATACAGGATTTCCTGGAGTATATTCAAAACACAGATTACGAAACTCTATCAAACCGTGTTTTAAAGTTACTGATTTAGCATGAGCAGTATCAACGCTATCATGAGCAGTAGCTAAAATGCTAAAGGAAGATTTAAAATCACCGATTTCCTTCATAAAATTGCATAAACCCGTCATGAAACTCCATAAATCAAAGGAAATAGCAATGGTAGTTAGCATGACAAATATAAAGTCACCGGTAGAAATAGCTCCATTTTTACGAAGATAGAGCATGAAATAAAAAATAGAAAACAACATAATCCAATACAATATCGAACCAATCATACCAAATTTAAAATCATACTTATAAAGAGCAACCTGCAAAGGCACGTATTTATCAGATATCATGTTATTAGCACGCTTCAATTCTGCTTTGCGTTTCGCAAAATAAAATACGGAAAAAATATTAGTAATATTATCCGAAAAAAGCCCAATAACTTGATGTTTACTTTCCGCTGTGGCATTGGATAATTTATTCAATTTAAGAGCCATAGGCAGCATAAAGGCAATAAAAACAATACACCAACACAGCATAAACAAAAACACAGAGGTATTTACTACAAGTAATACAAAAATGGAAACAAGCACTACACAAAAATGTTTACCAACTATGTGATGCAGATTAGAAAACACACTATCATAGCCGTCTAAAATTCCTTTTATTTTGCTAACGATGGTGCCACTAGGGGTATTTAAAAAATAATTATATGAATGATACTGTACATAATCATAAACCAGTAACAGCAATCTACGTCGGGCAAAAGGTTCTGCCTTCCATTCTGCATAATTACTCAAACGCCATACCAAATCCAAAATTATTTGAGCGCTAACAAATAAAGTAATGGGGAAGACCAGAGTGCTGTATTCAATAGCCCCTTCTTTCGAAAAGGCATCAATCAGTAGTTTAAAAGAATAATTATTTGCAAAAAAATACAAGGCAGTAACAACTGGCGCCTGTAGCATCAACACATACCACCAGCGGTAGGGTTTAACTACCTGCCATAAAAAACTCCAGGGGGATTTAAAGGTGTTTGGGGAACTATCGTCATTTTGTGTGAGCATAATACACTGTGGCATTGAGAAAATTGGTTAAATTATACCACAATCTCTTATTTGTCGTTATATATCGTAGATTGGGCCTAGGGCAAACGCATCTTAAATTACTTGCCTAATAATCGTTTCTCTGAAATCGTCCTCTAATGCAGCCATAAAACGCTTGCGTTTCAAGCTAACCATTCAAGCTTAGCTTCACCGAAATCTTTAATTGACTTCCACCCATCACAACCAGATATTGTGCCTGATAAGTTCCATCAAAGGATATCTTTTGGTTCTCTCGATTCGTGGATCAGGCAATTTCTCAAAATGCTCTATTAGCCCTTTATTCATCTCTATTACCCTCTTAAAAATCAGGTATATAGTAGATCATACATGGAGTTCTTTATCGATCTATCTGGCATTAATATCAGGGTAAATTTGCTCTCATGAACCAGTGATAGGTTTTAAAAAATTAAAACATAAAAAATTCATTCCCGTGAACGT
>JBAZRP010000172.1:2355-3346 GCA_041662885.1 Legionella sp. | reverse complement strand
ATGGGGGCGCCATAAATTAGGTTGGCTTGGATCATCAACGACTATAGGCGCATCATTGATTAAAGTTGCCATATTATAACCATTATTCAAGGCAGCTGCATAAACAAAGGGTTTAAAGCTTGAGCCTGGTTGTCTACTTGATTGAGTAGCACGGTTAAATTTACTTTTTTGGAAATTAAATCCGCCGACTAAAACTTTGATTGCTCCTGATTTAGGATCCAGTGCAATCATGGCTGATTCAGCTTCAGGAATTTGTGCCAGTTCCCAATATTTTTCAGCTGAATGTACATAAACCACATCACCAACTGCAACTACTTGTTGTGCTTTTCTAGGTGTCTTTCCTACCCAGCCATTTTTCAAAGCAGGCCGTGCCCAGGATAAACCTTGCCAGGGTAGGTTCACCACCTCACCACTGAGTAAGGCGGCAGAGGCTTCTTGTTCTTTTACTTCGGTAATTACTGCCGGAACCAAGGAATTTAATTCGGGATATTGGCCTAGGAGTTTGCGACGAACGGGGGCATTTTGGCTGTCTTTTTCGCCAATGTTTGCCACAGGGCCGCGGTAGCCATGGCGATGATCGTAGGCGATGAGATTTTGCTCTACCACCTTATTGGCGGTATTTTGTAATTTGCCATCAATAGTTGTGTAAACCTTATAGCCTTTGGTGTAGGCATCAGCGCCAAAATTATCGTATAAAGATTGTCGTATCATTTCGGCAACATACGGTGCGCTGACTTCAATATTGGTGCCATGATATTTGGCGGTAATAGGTTGGTTAATCGCATTCTGGTGCTGTTCTTCATTGATATAGTGTTCTTCAAACAACCTATCCAGCACATGATCGCGACGCTTTTTCGCTGCAAGTGGGTTAGCAATTGGGTTTTGGGTTGAAGGTGCTTGTGGCAGGCCAGCTAACATGGCTAATTCTGCCAAATTTAATTCTTTAAGGGATTTACCATAATAAACCATGGCAGCAGCACCCACCCCATAG
>JBAZRP010000172.1:0-2345 GCA_041662885.1 Legionella sp. | reverse complement strand
CAAGATAAATGCGGTTTAAATACAGTTCCAGAATTTTTTCTTTGCTAAGTTCTTTATCTATTTTGATGGCCAGCATAATTTCATTAAATTTGCGTAAAAAGGTCTTTTTACGCGTCAAGAAGAAATTACGTGCAACCTGCATTGTAATTGTACTGCCGCCCTGGGATTTGGTACCTGTTTGCAGCATACGCACGGCAGCGCGACCCAGGCCTAAAACATCCACGCCAGGATGTTCAAAAAAGCGTTGATCTTCAGTGGCAACGAGGGCATGAATCAGCGTAGGTGGGATTTCATCATAGGTAACTGGAATACGCTTTTTTTCGCCGTATTCTTGAATCAGCAAACCTTCTTTACTAAAAATCTGTAATGGCACCTGTAATTGTACCGATTTCAATGAGTCAACATTGGGTAATTGACTTTGCAGATAGAGATATAACAGGCTGGTGGCTACTAATAATAGAAAAAACAGGCTCAAGAGCGCCCACAGCCCTTTACGCCAGAAGTATGCCATTTTTTTCATAGTATTATTGGGGTTCGAGGTATAATCTGGGTATTATACCGCGAATCCATAGAATATTGCGAGTTTTTAGACAAATTGTTTAGCTTAATTCGGTACTATCGGTCAAAAGTTGTGCCAGCCCTGCGTTCTGATTGGTGGGAGTACTATTTGACCTGATTTTGCTCGAAAAGAAACGGGAGCTCTCGGAAACTTTTGTGGAAGTACTTCGAAGTTTGCCTTCTAGTTCTGTTATCTTGGATTTTTGTTGGTCGCAGCTGAGTTTTAAATCTTTAAGTTCTGCTGTTAAAAAATGATTTTGGAATTCGGTACAAAGCCAATTGGCAATGTTTTTAATTTTGGTTTCAGAGCTGTTAGCATCGATTGTCAAGGGCTCTAATACTTCTTCAATGAGTAATATTCCTGAGTTACAGTATTTTGAACCAATATAAGCATCATTGAGCAAACCTTTTACAGGAACCGAAAAGTTAGCTCGGTTTTTATTCGCTACTGTCAATTCACTAACACGTAAATCATAACTAATATATTTTTTAGTATTTAATAGGGTTTTAAAATCAACAAATAATTGAATTAATTGCTGTTCTAATTCCTGAAATTCTTGTTCGTTTAGTGAGGTAGTTCTTTCAAGTAAAGCTTGCAGAAAACTAATTTCAGATATCAAAAAATTTAGGAAATTAAATCGTCCGGAATAGGTTTGGGTGCATTTGGTAATTAAAGCGTCTAAGCTTCCAACACTGGAGTTCGATGACTTAAGTATTAATGCTGCATGTTCTTGAGATTTTTGTCTTGCTTTAATCAGGTCTGTTTCATTAATAACTTTAGGAACATTCGGTTGACTGTCATGATAACGGACTATCACTGTGGCGAAAGAGTTCATTAATTCTTTTAATTTAGTCATATTAGCTCCTTTTATAAAAACAACACTGGGATCAACCACTATATTTAATGTTCGATAAGAGCGCAAGTGCTGGAAGCAAACGAAAAAGATTCCAATTTACAATAGCTTCAGTTAAGATCGATAAGTTGTTTGCATTGGATTTCAAGGAGATAATATTCGTGCTTAAACTGTTCAAACCTAAACCGAGTCCACTCCTTGGCATAGATGTAAGCTCATCAGCAGTGAAAATACTTGAACTTTCAATCAATGGCGACCAAATTTGCGTAGAAAATTACCGACGCGAACCTTTGCCTGCTAATGTCGTCGAAGGCAGTCTTATCAAGGATATTCCAGCATTGGCTAGCTGTATTCGAAAATTATGTGGCGGTTCTTCTTTAAAAAATAAAAAAGTAGCAGTAGCTGTGCCTGATTCTTCAGTAATTTTTAAAACCGTTGCTATCAATGATGGTTTGAATGATGATGAAATAGAAGAATTAGTTGTGATGGAAGCAGATAAATTTATACCTTATCCCATAGATGAAATTAATTTGGATTTTGAAGTTCAAGGTCCTTCAGCAAAAAATTCGGCAATGTTGGATGTCTTAATTGTTGCATCAAAAGCAGAGCATGTTAGTAGTCGTGTAGAAGCGGTAGTGCAGGCGGGTCTTGAACCGCGAGTGGTTGATGTGGAATCATTAACAGTTGAGCGAGCAGTACAGCAAATGGCAAAAAATATGCCAGAATTGGTGAACTATAAAATTCTAGCTATTATTGATATTGGTGAAAATTATACCCACTTATTTGTACTAGACGCCATGCATTTAATTTTTGTGCGCGAGGAGAAATTTGGTGGCATGCAATTGATAAATGCGATTGCAGAACATTATTCCATGACGCCAGAACAAGCTCGAACAGCTAAGGATCAGGGAACCCTGCCGGCTGATTATGAAA
>JBAZRP010000171.1:0-3541 GCA_041662885.1 Legionella sp. | reverse complement strand
ATAAATGGTGATAAACCAATTGGAATTGGGACTAAAACTTAACTCTTGCTCGGCTTCCCACTTCGCTTTGGTCGCTATCTCTCTTTGATCTTTATGCAGTAAAAAATCCAGTTTACTAAGAGCCCAGGAACATAATTGCAGTACCAATTTATAATTTTCAGTTCCTCCTTGCATACCAAAGTGTTTGATACAGCGGGCTGCATCATATTGAAATAGGTTAGCGGTGATTTGATTATCCAATATTTTTGGATAACTTAAAAATGCAGTAAATAATGTTTCCTTAACCAGTGAGTTTATTTCTGGGCGGGTTGTTAAAAAGGAGACAAGATATAGAGCTGTGCTACGACTTTCTTGTGCATAAAAACTTAAGTAATCATGAATGGCTTTGTTAAGTAATTTAGGGTCACCTTGATAATGCATTAAAAAATATTCAAATGCAGTTAAGGTTTTTTCCGGATTTTCAATTTTTTTAAGCAAAGCATTCTCTGCTATTGGTTCTGCAGGTGCTTGCAGTTTTTTTGAAGCCGATTTACTTTTTTGATGCATCGGAGCATCAGTACTGGTTTTAGTTAAATTAGGCTGAATGAGTTGGGTCATACTCAATGTATTGAGAATCCCCCGATCATAGAAAATGCTAATATCACCAGCTTGTGCATTTTTTCTTAAATTATAATTCGTTAAATAAGCAGTTTTAGCATTCAATTCTTTAAATTCAGCTTTTCCATTTAAAGCGAGTAGCTGAGTTATGGCAGATAAAGTAAATTGATGATTTTTCTCAATTAATTTACTCGCTAAATTATGAATATAAATACTATAGGCTTTATCGGTATGGCCATTAAGAAAGAGTTGAATGGCGAGGATTAAATGTTCTTCATCATTAGCGCCATAAAGCATTTTATTATTGGGGTTAAATAAGGGTAAGTGTTCGATCATTTTGCTGCAAATGATTTCTTTTTGTTCTTCAGTCATTTTTTTGCTGAATTCATCCCAGACATGGGTATCTGCAAGTTTTAGAAAATGCACCAGAAGATAGTGCGCATTAGGCATAGTAAAGAAATGATGCAGCCAATAACTAATTAAATCAGGATTAGGATATCTGCCAATTAAGGCATAAACCTGATTTTCTTTAAATTGATGATAATGAGGTACGGAATATAACAGGCTAACCGCAGCCTCTGGTTGAAATTGATTAATCAGATTGGGCGTTAAAATAGTAAGATCTAATTGCTGAATTAAGGTATTAAGCCTCGATGGGGTATGTTGTTTTAGATTCTTTAGACGGTTTAGTAAGGAATCGCCTAAGAGATTATTTAAATAAATACTGGAACTTAATAAATGAACCAGTAATAAAGTTTTTACTTTTGGGTCTGGAACCAAATGAATTAATTCGTTGATTTCGAATACGGTGAGTTCATTTTGTTTGAGATTTTCTAAAAATTCCAGGTGACTTTGTTCGTTTTGATTGATTGCATCCAGATAATCTTTTGAGCTAATAGAGTTTTTGTATAATTGGAAGGCTTGATCTGATTTTTTCATGCTACATCTCCTATTAGCTGTGAAAGCTTTGTCCTTTATTTACTTTATCTTAAGTGGGGGAATTGATCCAGATGAAAGGATGATAAAAATTGATGCGTAACCTGGGCCTTACTATATCAAGCGAAAGCCAGTCGCAGCGCAGCTACGACTGGTACTTTATGCATTCATCAAACTACCTTCATAAACAAAGCGTGCGGGGCCTGTAAGTGTAATAACCCCATCCAGAGGCCAATCAATATCCAAATCTCCACCCAATAAACTCACTTTAATATGCTCAGCAAGACCATGATACAAACGACCAATAGCCGCAGCGGCAACGGCACCTGATCCACAGGCTAAAGTTTCTCCGCAACCGCGCTCATACACGCGTAATTTAATATGCTCTGGATTTAGGATTTGCATAAATCCTGTATTGGTTTGTTCTGGAAAATCATGATGAAGACTAATTTCTTTGCCTAGGGTGTTTACCGGTGCTACGTCTACATTCGGGACTAAAAGTACAGCATGAGGATTTCCAACACTAATGGCATTTATTAAAACAGTTTTGCCTTGATTTAATTTTAATTGGTATTCCGGTCGTTGTTGCTTTGCATGCAGTGGAATATCTTTGGGATCTAATTTAGGTAGGCCCATATTGACACTAACCGTGTCATTTTGATTGATTTGCAAAGTCATTTCTGTGGTTTTGGTGGCGACTGTTATCGTGTTTTTGGTGGTGAGTCCGTAATGTTTGGCAAACAGCGCTAGGCAGCGCGCGCCATTGCCGCATTGGCCAACTTCTGCGCCATTGGCATTAAAAACGCGGTAACTAAAATCAATATTGGGTTTTGAGCTTGCTTCGATTAGTAAGCATTGATCAAATCCTATTCCCGTATTGCGTTGAGAAAGGGAGGCAATTAATTCAGGCGTTAATTGAATTTTTTGATTAATACCATCCAGAACTATAAAGTCATTGCCCAGACCATGCATTTTGGTGAATTTTAAGTTCATAATTGTGCTCTTTGTACGGGTTCTGTGCCAGGAAGATATAAAGGGCCCTTTTGGCCACAGCCGGTTAGTAGTATTAGATTTAGTAGTAGAAATAAAATTAGTTTCATTTATAGAGCCTTATTTAAAACAGCTTATCGCAATTATGATGTAAAGTAGGTTGGGCCAAGGTCCAACCTACTTTAACAAAGAGGGTACTACGTTTGTGATAAGCTGCTGGTTCCGGATGATCTGTCAAAGTATATGAAATAAAACCATCAAAGAAAACTAAATTTTTTTTCATAACTTGCACTGATCTTCGTCATTGGAGATAATCTTCGCTTTGGCGCTTTGTTTGTTGGAGATAGAGTTTTGAATGTATATATGAAAGAGTCGCATCAGCCAGCGCAGGCTTGCGTTATTTGGATGCATGGCCTGGGTGCTGATGCTTCTGATATGGTAGGTGTGGCGGATCAATTGTCGGTACAGGATTTGGCGCTGCGCCATCTATTCATTAATGCGCCCCAACGCCCTGTAACTTTGAACAATGGCATGGTCATGCCTGCTTGGTATGATATTGTTGGCTTAAAACTAGTTGATAAGGTGGATATAGAAGGTATTCTGCACTCAGAAGGGATTATTCGCCAGGTCATGGAATCACAAGTAAAGGATGGTTTTGCTTATAATCAACTATTTCTGGCCGGATTTTCCCAAGGCGGAGCTATGGCTTTGCAAACAGGCTTAAATACTCCAGAGCAATTAGCGGGGATAATAGCTTTATCTGCTTATTTACCTTTAGGCGAGGAATCAAGTAGCCAGCTGAATAAAGCGACACCATTTTTTATGGGGTCAGGACGATTTGATCCTCTGGTTTTGCCTGCCTGGACGCAACATGCGCATGATTGGGTGGTAAACAAAGGTTATACAAATTGTTCTTTTCATCAGTATTCAATGGAACATTCAATTTGTTATGAAGAAATAACTGATTTGAATAATTGGTTTATTAATCAATTGGCAGGGGGACGCTAATGGCTATAGT
>JBAZRP010000170.1:0-3565 GCA_041662885.1 Legionella sp. | reverse complement strand
GCTTGATATGCATTTTTATCGTTTGGATGATTCTGTAAATTTTCACGCTCCTGACTCCAGGTGTTGATTTTGTAATATATAGGTTTGGCGAATCGAATAAGCTTATCAATTTCATCAACTACATTAAGTAATCGTGCAGCTAAACTTTCATTTTGATAACGTTCATCCAAAACATGCATATACTGAGTAATTATGGATAGCATTTCTGGATTATTCACTTGCCTAGCTAAACTTAATGCATTTAACTTATGCTTGGTTCGCAAGCTACTATCAAACTTTTGGCTTTGCAGTAACTTCATAACAACAGCTATATTGTTGGTATTAATAGCCAGCATTAATGCATTTAATCCTTGATTATTTTTAGCCAATACGTTTACGTCTGGATTTTGTAACAACATAGAAATGCTTTCGACATCATTCCGTTCAACCGCTAGCAGCAATGCAGTGTTGTCATCTTCATTTGTAGAATTTGGATCTGCTTGTGTAACCGGCGCCTCTTGTTTTACAGTTGGGTTACGTTGCTCTGCTACCGATACTATCGTTTGCGTAGCATGACTAATCAAAGGATAATCCTTAAGCAAGGCTAAAAAGTCCTGGATCTGTACTGTTGTCAGTCGCGCATTTGACAGGACTTTTTCTTCATTTTTAATAGTGGCGTTATCATATTTTTTCTTCAGGTTATCAACGTTCGGTGAAGTTTCTTTCAAAAAATCCATAAACTCGTAAAAATTCAAGGAAGGGATAAGGTCAGGATTATAATCCTTATTATACTCGCTTTTTTTTGTTAAATATTCAAACTTCAATCCCCGAACATTGCTCCCTCGGGTATTATAGAATGTGTTCCATTCATCAACACTAAAAACCCGAAAAAGAGGCAGTATTTCTGATTTTTTATCAGAATTCGCAAGCAAATCATTAAGATGTTCCACAGTCAAATCCGTATTAAGAATGCGCGCAAGATAGTCTTTAGCTGGTATTTTGACTTCAGGCTGCGCAGGTGATAATACATTTTGAAGATCATAATCGAGCACATAATATTGATCCGTATCCCATACCATTAAAAATACATGACAAGTAAACTGCTTGTTGACACCTGTAACGGTTTGGTTCCAACTGATATAGGACAGATTAACAAAAAGAATTTTATCAACGAGATCTGGAAATCGATCCCGATATTTTTCAATAAATTGCGTGTTATTATAATGACACTCCTCTTTCGCATAAATTGCATCCCTTGACGAATAATAAGCATCTGCAAGCGCTGTTGCATTTGTTATCTCACTATTCAACCCACTGATAAAAAACATAATAAGCCCTCATTAACAAATGAGCACAATTATAACACAATGTACAATCAAATTACAATACTTCCCCAAGGTACAAAAGACTAAACCATACCAACCAATGCAGCTTGGTTACCTATGAAACAATGAGTGTTTATTTACAATACAAACAGCCCTGTATATAATAATGGGTCGCAAAGCTTCATTTGCAATCTTTCTCGAGGAACGCCAGCATGGATTCTAGAATTCAAAACTCCAAAAAATCAAAAGCTCAAGAAAAAGGACCTTTTTCAATAACGAATGTTGTCTATTCCCCAGGAGTAGACAGATACCTTAATGATGGGAATACCGTCAATCAGCTTATTATCGAACCAATCAAACGCGATGCGTTTTTTAAAGAGCACCCTGATTTACTCAATCTACTGAAACGAAAGGAGGTCAATCCTTTAGTACACGAATCCGAAGAAATCAACAGCGTCAACGGAGAGTTTTTTATTACTCCGGAGGCAACCGCCTTATTAATAGAACGCATGTTTCGCCAGGAAAAAAATCGAAAAATTGCTGATGGGCAACAATTTAATACCAAAAATATTTTTATTATTGATAATAATGCCGAACTCTTTAAATCAATATTGACCGAATTAATCATTAAAAATAATGAGGATGCAAAATTCATTTTAATAAATGAAATTCATGCAAGCCTGCTCTACATGCGTAACATTGACAACAGCATGCACTGCTTTTTCCTTGATTCTGAGCCTGGAACATACAATCGCTTTGTTAAAGAACTACACACAATATACCCCACAGCGATACGTACCCAATCTAATTTTACCTTATTAAAAGACTATTACAGTTGCTTTACCTTTGTACTAAAATCACTTAAGTATTTTGTAAAACACGGTCATGAATTCTTTCCTTTGATTGAGAAGCAACTGTCGCCAGAAATGCACCAGAATGAAACTTTATACCCAAACATCAATTTAGAGTTAGAAGATCTGCCAGCGCCATTATTAAAATTGTATCAAGGCTCCAATAAATTTACCGATGAAGTCTTAAATACAGTCGTCAGTGTCAAAAAAAAACAAACACTAAAAGACTATTATCAGGAATATGCTGTTGCAGTCAAAGATAAACACGACTATAACAGTGCTGCCCTTCTTAAAAAATACCACTATCTTGACATACTTGCTCAATACATGGAGATATGCCGGACTGAAACCTACACCATTGCCACGGAAAAGGTTGAGGATTTACCTATCAACCTTCACAATCGGATCCTCAAATTTAGCGAAGTACCTAAGATACAAGTAGAAGGTACAACAGCACATCCAGTTGACACCTATCTCATGATAAAAGAAATTCTCGATAGCCAAAAAGAAGTACTGACCCCTTATGAACAATCCTTAATAAAACCTATTGAAGAAAAATTCCCTGATTTCAAAAACATCTACTTCAAAAATAAAAAAACGTATCCAACAGATTCTGATGCACATACGAATACAAATACTTTGTTAGTCATTGCCGCCCTTGCTGAAATTCACGATTTGGCACATATAGAACAGTATCTCGAATTCGCGCAAACATTGATGGGACTATTTGGTTCGTATGCCTATGTGCTCGACTATTTTAAAAAGCACGCACACACTGATTCAAAACAGCCCATCCATGACCTGTGTTTGTTTGAACTATCTGATGAATCCTTATCCAGCAGAGAATATTGGATAGAACTTGCGCTTCAATTTGGGCCAGAGGCTACAAAATACCTTGCCAATGCGGAAAAAATAAATCCATTCCTACAACAAGATGCATACAGCCTGCAACAACTCGGACTTAGTTCCGAGCTGGATCGCGTTGCGCGTATTGCTGCTAATATAAGCTACTCTCGAAGCAAAGAACACCCACAACTGGCTGCCTTGTGTTTGCGGTTCAATGCCTCATCAGAAGCATTTGAAAAAAGTCTAAACATCATCCAAAAGAGACTAAAATCTTTTGATTATTTGCCCGATATCACCATACACGGTGCTGATTTTGACAGCAAACTCAGTCAATACACCTTTAGTAAATTACCCGTAGGCGATCTGGACGGCTTTTTTCTTGGTGAATATACCTCCTGTTGTCAATCAATGGGAAAGCAAGCAGAAACCGCTGTCACACACGGCATGACCTCACCTTATTCCGGATTTTATGTGGTGCGACGTGCCAATAAAATTATTGCCCAATCCTGGGTTTGGATAGCAGATAATGGTGATGTAGTTTTTGACTCATGGGAATTTATTAAT
>JBAZRP010000169.1:0-3612 GCA_041662885.1 Legionella sp. | reverse complement strand
ATATGAGCCTTTGATCTCTAACGTTGCCCACAGGCATTATATCCATAACAATCTGACTAAAAAATGGGAACACATCATGCTAACAATTTTAATAAATAAGTTTAGAGGATTTAATCATGCAAACCTTTTCTGATAGAACAATGATAAATTCAGTAATTAAAAGACTATTGTCTTATTCAATTGAAGATGTATTGGCAGATGAAAAACATACCAAGGCTTTATGTACTGATATATACACCTATTATGAATCACTAAGAACAATAAAAAGACCTTTAAATACAATAACAGAATCAATACCAATTGCCCACAAGCTTGTATCTCTAATAAAAAGAGCTAAGGGGAAATTATTTATAAATGCAATCGCCACTATCGCAGTACTTGCACTAGAAGAAATTGTTGTGAAAGATTTATTCGAACAACAAGAATTATTTCCCTGGATGATTCAAGAAATAAAAACATATAAAAAAGATATAACAGAGGCTGAAAATGAGCGAATCAGTATATTAATTTTCGTACTCTACAGCACTCTAATAAACAAATTCATTCCACTGAAAGACTATGTGCTTAGTGATTATGAGTTAGTTCAACAATTAATGGAAGAAGTAAAGGTAGTCGATGGAACCGCGATAGCTCCCGTAGATTTTTTCAGCGTTTTAATTAAATATTCTAACAACACGATTCGTACCAGTTTATTATCTATGGGTTTATTAGAAAAAATGAAGGGGAAAGAGTATCTATATTTTCTTAGAGTACTCTCTTATTTTCCAGATGAGCTCTATAACCATATTGAGCTCGACAAAGTCAAAAAGCTCTGTCTTATGCAGATCAGTACTGCAAATACCAATGATCGAATAAATGCACTGATAATTTTATGCAACCTAAATGCTTATGGTAACATTTTAAATGACCTGAAATTAAATAATGTAATTCTTGACGAGGTAAGCCGACTTACCTTGATGTTAATAGAATCGGAACTTGACAATGAAAGATATTTTAAAGACTTCCCCGCTATTCAAATAAATGAAAAAACTAAAAAAACTGAGGCCTGCACTTTTTATAAATATAAAAATATCTCGGTATACGAAAGTATTTGGCATCAGGATTTATCCTTCATACTTGCGCCACTAAATGCTCTTGTTTCGATTGAAAGCCCTCGCAATCAGTTCTTTTCAAAAACATTAATCGAAAAACTACTCGCAATTTCTGAAAGTACAATACTTGATGAAATGCAGCACAATTTAGTGGTACGCATACTGCATCAATTCACTAAAACAAATATTGATGAGCAAAGCCTAATCGAGGCTTATGGAAGTGAAGGAACGCTCACTACCTATAAAAACCTGAACAATAAGTACAATGGTCATCTGTTCTTTAGTCAAACGAAGATAAAGCCCCTTTCCAGCTTCTCAGAGTATGTCGACTTAACTAACACCGAAGTGAATACAAATGATTTTAATCAAACAGCTTTATAGGCTTCAATATTGCAAGCTTTTTCTGATAGAACGAGCATACGTCCAGTAATTAGCTGCCTTATTGTGCTTTTTTAGAATGTAAGTTGGTCATGGCCGTCAGGCTAAGGAGTTTTTTTTCTGCACGTCATCCAAAGCCGGTACGTCATCCAGAGCGAAGCGAAGGATCTTCTCTCAAGCCACATCTGTGCTAACCAAAGAGAAGATCCTTCGCTTCGCTCTGGATGACGTACCGGCTCTGTATAACGTACCGGCTCTGTAAAACGTACCGGCTCTGTATAACGTATTGGCTCTGTATAACGTATCGGCTCTGGATGACGTACCGGATGCAAACTGGGCAATTAGATCGTATTTAACACTATAATTCTCTTGGCCGAAAAGCTATGGGGTTTGGTTCAATTCATTTTATGACTACTTTCTGCATGCATTTTGAGAAAAGGAATCCATCCCGTTATTTGCACTAGAACTGTCTACTTTTAACTTCTTAACTTGTGAATCCTTTTTTAATAAGTAAGTTGAAATTGATTTAATTACGTCTGGGTCTCCAGGTGATTCTGCTATTTCATTAGTCAGAGAATTATTAAACAGTCTTAAGGTTTTTAGCTTTGTGTTACCTAGTATTTTAATCAGATCGTTCCAGGAGCTACCTATAGTTACATTTTCAAGATGTAAGCCCTCTGCTTGGGTTTCATCTGATGCTCCCATAAAGTCGTCAATATTTTTTGCTATTTTATTTGATTTTTTTGTAATCACGGCTTGGCATTGATCATGTATAGGACGTATATTGTCCACATTTTGCGGTATAGCACACAACAGTTGTGCTAATGTACTATTATATTTCAGGCTTGGTAAAAGTGTTTTGTACCCTTCTGCAGGTATTATTTGCCAGTCATTTTTCTCAGTACCAAGTGAAAGAGTTTTTAGTCTTGTATTATATTTTATACCCTTTGCTAAGGCTGCATAGGATAATTCACTCGAATCCGAGTTTGATGCGCTGAGGGCTAAAAATCTTAAGGTGTGATTAGTGAGTAATAAATTCCCAAATGCATTAAAGCCTTTATTACCAATTAAATTATCAACCAAAGTAAAATTTTCGATTTGGGTGTTATTTGCTAGAAATCGGGCTAATTCCAAAGCCCCATCATCGGTAATGAGTGTTCTTATTATATGTATGCTTTTAATAATTAGATTATCTTTTAATCCTTGAGACAGAACAGTAACAATCTCATTTCCAAGCTGACCATTGGAACATGAGTCCAAAGTCAATTCTCTTAGTACACTTGTGGATTGCTTATTAAATACCGTTTTTAAAAAAAAGTCTAACTGATCATTGCCTATATAACCGTCATCATCATCATTTTCATAATATTCACCTGCAAGCGTAACTTGTTCAATACTTTTATTTTTTGATAAGGCATCGCATAAATTTTCGAACCCAAACTCTTCATCACGTCGCAAAAAATTTTTAATAGAACTATTATTACTTAAAAAGGAGTATAAATAATTGCAACCGTACTGGATTTTATTTATTTGATTTCTTTCATCCTCAGTTTCCTTACCATCAGTATCCAATTCATCTTCAAGTAAAGTATAACCAGCAGTCAAGTCAAAAGTAACAATACGTGGATTTACTGTTAAAATATCGGTGATACATTTCAATTGATATAAATATAAAGAGCCGTTTCCCTCGGTATTTATTTTAAGTGAAGTAACAATGGTGTTTTGTTTAAAACTTTCAACCAGGGCCTGGGCATTTTTTCTTGTAATGTCTTCAATGCTTAATTCATTAAAATCCTTATGAACAGGTTCTTTTAAAAAATTATCAATGTCATCTTCTTTGTTACTGTAATCATAATTGTCATTAAACACTGTTATGCTACCTCGGTTTTGGATTTGATTTAACAATGAAAATCCCATTATGCAATTATCGCGAACAACTTATGGCTGATGCGCTTTGTATGGGACAAAAAATAGCACTGAGCAATCCATGCCCGTGCCCGGTTTTTACTAGGGCGTGTTTACAATTCAATTTTCTACGTCCCGCGGCTTGTCCGCGGGATCCAGTTGGTTCTGGATTTATGCAACAAGACTTTGCTTTATTCAAAATCTCTGGATCCCGCGGACAAGCCCTGAGAGATCTTCG
>JBAZRP010000168.1:0-3664 GCA_041662885.1 Legionella sp. | reverse complement strand
AGTTTGTCTTCTCTTCTTCTTAATGAACTTCGCCCCGTAGGCAGTGGTGCGTATTCTACTCATTTCACCGACCATGTCAATTGTTTTTTACGCTTTTTTTCAATTTATTTGTTTACTGTGTTTTTTAATAACTCATGAAGTACTAACTTTTCCAGCTTGTAACTTAGAGTGTTTTATGAGTACTATTGCCATTGATTGGTATATATAAAATATTTAGATGAAAAGGATTGTTCATATTATGAAAAATAAGTTAATAGCGCTTTTAGCTTTCTTCCTTATGACAGGCCAGATTGCCCAAGCCCAACAAGATACCTCAGATACTAATTCGAACGATTCACCCCAAACAGAATCGCATAACTCATCCATGGGAATCCTGAACCAAATGACAGGTGAACTATTATATGGTTATATGAATTTTAATTTTAATTCTAATAGTGGAAACAACTTCAGTAATTATGAAGGCCATTCAAACCTCTATTCCGTTGGAGCAGATCAACTAAAATTATGGCCAACATACACCGGTGGTATTTATTACTTCAAAGTTAATACTAACCTGAATTCACAAATCATTCTCGAACCAAGCCCGCTAAGCACTGCATCGCAAACTATAAATAACAATACTATTTTTGCACACATTATGAAAAATATTAATTCACAATTTTATGTGGATCTTGCAGGAGGATATGGATTCAATAGCATTTCATTGCAATCTATAGTATTCGCAGATACCAAAAATCAAGGCGCGGGTTTTGCAAATTATGATAATAACAACTGGTTTACTAGTTTAAACGGTTTGTATAGTAAAACGTTCAATAGTTGGTTAGTGCGCGCGGGAATTGGTGGTTTATATAGCCAAATTGATACGGGAAGTTATACGTTCAATTTACAATCCAGTTTCCCCGATCAAACCACCCAGCCTTTTTCCGATCAAACTGTTAACCCCCTTACTACTAAAACTACCTTTTTATTTGAAACGGTTGAGTTAGGCTATTCTATTAATACTGGAATAATGCCATTCATTAATGGTGCCTTAATACAAGTAGTACAGTTTTCTAATAGTCGTCCCTTGGTCTTCGCACAAATAAATGGCACCTTACCCCAGCTGAATATAAATCAAAATGGATTCAGAGTTGGTGCAGGCGTAGCATTTACTTACAAACAGTTTAAATTGCGCATAGAAGATAAATATTATAACGCTGGCGATGTCTTTACCAGCAATCAGGGCCTGGTTGGTCTGGAATACCAGTTTAGTTGATACCGCTACAAAACAGGATATTTCTGTGGCCAAGGATCGCCGTTTTTTATCTAAAGTAAACAAGACCACTTGGATTGAAATAATCCTTGGTCTTGTTTGTACTGGTTTTATTCTGCTTACCGAACTCTATGACGTACCCATAATTAGTACCTATATTAAAAAACTTGAAAATCAAATCTATGACGAAGTCGTAACCTACAATTTACGCAGTTACAACTTACAACCTAAAGTCATTATTATAGATATTGATGAATCCTCCATTGAAAAAGAAGGCAGGTGGCCCTGGCCTCGCGATAAAATGGCGCGTCTACTTACCATTTTAAAACAAGCCGGGATAGTCAGTTTCGGTGTAGATATAGTTATGCCCGAAGCAGAAATCAATTATGCAGATGGTTTAAAACATAAATTATTACAAATGCCATCTGGACCGACGCCAGAAGATCAAATCTTAATTACCAATCTTGAAAAAATTGCACCGCAATTTGATAATGATAAAATTTTAGCGCAGACATTCTTAGATCATAATATAGTGCTAGGATTTTTATTTGATAATGATCCCGGTCCATCTAAAGGTACTTTACCAGCACCATTAAGTTACCAAATAACCGATGATACAAAACTAGACAATCTGTCTATCTATAAATTTCTAGGATATATTGCAAGCCTTGATGAGTTTATGAAAGCATCTACAAAAGGCGGATTTGTAACCAATTATCCCGATGCAGATGGTGTTGTTCGACGCACCGTGTTATTAGGAGTCTATAAAGGGAATTTATATCCAAGCTTAGCACTTAGTACCGCTATGAATTACCTACTTGTTGATAAGCCTACTCTTTTAACACACAACGGCAGATTATATGGCATACAACTGGATGGCACTTTTATTCCTACCAATGCTCAAGGACAAAGTCTGATACCCTTTTGGGGCCCACCTGGAACTCTTGATTATTACTCTGCTGCGGATATTTTGGAAAACAAAGTAGACCTTAAACAACTTCAAGGCACTGTAGCTATTGTAGGATCATCCATTACTTTGCTGGCAGATCTCCATCAATCTCCCATTGGCCCCTCATTTCCAGGGGTCGAAATGGTTGGCAATATAGTTCAAGCAGTCATAAGCCAAAAGATGCCTTCGGAGTATGATTGGCATACGAATAAGGGTTTGGCTATGTTTCTTGGCTTAGGCTTAGTTTTTGCCTTTTTATTACCTATTTTACCTATTTCTCTAAAATTGATTATAAGTTTGTTAACTCTTTTATCAATAATTGTTACCACATTTTATATCTTTGGTTTAAAAAATCTCTATATTCCAATTGCATTTATAGTAATTTTAGTTCTTTTAGAATCAATAATTAATTTTGCTTATTCATTTATAATCGAAAGACTACAAAAACGTAAAATAAGTCAGCTCTTTGGGCAATACGTACCTGAAGAATATGTTAAAGAACTAATCGATGAACCTGATAAATCGACTATGGAAGGACGAACGCTTGAAATGACTGTTTTATTTGCCGACATCCGTTCCTTTACCTCAATCAGTGAAACCTTAGATGCGGTTAATGTAAAACATTTATTGAATACTTTTTTTACTCCTATAACCGAAATTATTTTTTCCTTTCGTGGAACTATCGATAAATACGTAGGAGATATGGTGGTCGCTTTTTGGGGTGCGCCTATCGAAGATAAAGATCATGCAAAAAATGCCATTTTGACATCACTTACCATTTTCAAAAAACTACCTGAAATCAATAGCAAAATGATCGAAGCTAATTTACCCGCAGTAAATATAGGTGTTGGACTCTCAACTGGTTTAATGAACGTCGGCGACATGGGTTCCGAATTTAGACGTGCCTATACAGTGTTGGGAGATACAGTTAACCTGGGTTCACGACTGCAAGATTTAACTAAATTCTATAAAGTGAATGTCCTTGTAAGTACTGCAACCCAAGCAGGGCAGACTGATTTTATTTGGCGACCGATAGACAAGGTCTCGGTTAAGGGACGAAAAACTGCGCTAATAATATATGAGCCCATTTGCACCGCAGCTGAAGCCACACCAGCTTTGGTAAATGAACTAGAGGAATACCAACTCGCACTAGCAGATTATTACGCACAAAAATGGTCTCTTGCTGAAAAAAAATTTCGTGAATTAGTCTCCTCCTACCCAGAAATCTATGTTTATCAAATGTATTTAGAACGCATTCAAACATTTAAAACAAACCCGCCTCACGCAGATTGGGAAGGTGTTCATGAGCATCATAGCAAGTAATGTACTATAATTGAGCTATAGTTCTATTCATATACTATAGAGGATTATATGAATAAGTTAATTGCGATGTTTTTGCTGTTATTCAGTTTTGATTTATTTGCCCAACAAGCGGCAATAGTTTTATTTGCATCTGGAAATGT
>JBAZRP010000167.1:0-3906 GCA_041662885.1 Legionella sp. | reverse complement strand
TGTAAATTCCAAAAAAATTGATCTCTATTTACGTGGCACCGATTATTTAAAAAAGGCCATTGAACTTACCAAAGCACAAAAACATTCATTAGGATATGAAATAGCATTGTCATCGTTAAAAGAACAATTGTACATAGCAGAAAATGATAAAGTGATTCTTACCTTAGAAAAAAGGATGGATGATAAGCCGTACATTAAAGACATTGAGAAAAAGCAAATTGAACTTTTGCGATTAAAGTCTTTATCTTTTGATCTGTCACATACTAAAATATATAGCATGATTGGTTTACCTATTATTGACTCAACTCCTATAACACCTCCAAAAAGGATAATTACTCTAGTTGGTTTGATGTTTGGTTTTATGCTCGCAGCTGCGTTGGTGCTGCTGCAACAAGCATTTAGAACACGGAAATTAATGGACTCCAAATATAACCCGGTGAGTGAAGAGTGTTTTAATTAATAATAGGTTGATAAGATAATGCTAGTAGTATTGATTTGTCAGTTACTCTTGGGCATCCTTATTTCTTGGTTACCTCAAGCAGGGAAATTAAATCCATTTAAAATATATTTTTTTATTTGGTTAAGTATTTTGGTAGGTATATACAGTCTTGATAACCAGTGGCATCAACTCACTATCAATTTCGAGATACTTTTGTTTGCATTTTTTTCAATTTATTTATTAGCCAGTATCATCCATCTAAATTTAAACTGGGAATGCAATGAGAATCATCAGGATCTTAGTTATTTTAGTAGCAGAGTAAATATTGCCCAATTCACTGTCTATCTTGCTCTAATACCGTTTTATTTAAAAGCAGTTGAGATTGCCCAAGCATCTCCTTTTTCAATAGAAGGTTACGTTACCTTAAGAAGTCAATTTACGCAAAATAATGTGAGTTATGGAGCTCTTTCTTATTTTGTAACCTTGTCATTCATCCTATCATCTGTGAATATATCGCGATATTTTGATCGAGCTATAGGAAAGTTACAGCTCATTTTATCCTTTAGTGCCTCAATTTTTTATGCCTATTTATCGACAGGTCGCACCTACTTTTTGATGCTTGCATGTATGAGTTTTTTTCCATTGATGATGCGAAATAAAATTAAATTTCGTGGAGCAGTATTTGTTATCATTTGTGTAATGCTTAGTTTCATTACGGTTGCATTAATGACCAGGAAGGGTGTTAGTTTGTACAGCAGCCAAAGTGAGATCATGCAGTCGGTACTCTTTAATATAAAGCTCTACCTGCTTTCACCGGTTTTAGCAATGTCTAAACTTTTCGAAGAGTATCAAGGTGTGCAGGAGATAGCAGCACATAGTTTCCGGTTTGTTTATAATTTATTTTATAAAATGGGGCTGTCTGCTGAGGCTACTTCTTTGATACGAGAAGTTACCTATGTTCCATTTCCAACCAATGTTTATACTGTTTTTGATCCCTACTTCCGAGACTTTAATGTAATTGGTGTGCTTATCTTTGGGTTAGTATCCGCTATATTACATATATCCTTATATGTTAAAGCTAAAAATACATCTGGCCCTTATATTTTTATATATTCGGCAAGCTTGTTTGCTTTAATAATGCAATTTTTTCAAGATATGTACATATCATTACTGTCTTCGTGGATTCAAATTGTTTTTTGGTATATGTTGTTCATTAGAAAGAATAAAGCACAAAGGCTGGTTTATGAATATCAATCTTAAAAATAATTTAGATATTATTATTGTTAATTGGAACTCTGGCAAATTATTGTTTAATTGTGTCACTTCACTGTTATCGTACTGCTCGAGCGTAATTGATAAGATTATTATTATCGACAATGGCTCAAAAGATGGTTCAGAACAATTAGTTATTAATTTACCTAAAGTTGAGGTGCATTTTGCCCAACGCAATCTTGGTTTTGCCAAGGCTTGTAACTTAGGCGCAACTTTTTCAAAAAATCCCTATCTATTATTTTTAAATCCAGATACCGAGCTTATTGAAGATTCCATTTCTAAAGTAATTAATTATATGGCAAGAGATGAAAATTCCTCGGTGGCTATTTGTGGGATACAAATGGTTGATCCAAATGGCTTGATAGTTAAAAGTTGTTCTAGATTTCCTCGTGTATGGACTTATCTTATTCAGGCGATCGGTATAAATAAATTATTAAAAAAATATGCAGATACAATGATGGATTGGGCACATGATTCAACGCAAGAAGTTGATCAAGTTATTGGAGCTTTTTTTCTTATTCGTAGAAATATTTTTATGCAATTAAATGGATTCGATGAACGCTTTTTTGTATATTTCGAAGAAGTTGATTTTTCTTATCGGGCTAAGCAATTAGGATTTAGTAGTATTTATTTTTCTGAGTCCAAAATATTTCATGTCGGAGGTGGAATTTCACAACAGGTAAAAGCAGCGCGCTTATTCTATTCATTGCGTAGTAGAATATTATTTGCAAGGAAACATTTTTCACTTGTATCTTTTTTATTCGTTATATTTATAACCTTCTGTATAGAATCAATATCTCGACTAGTATACAGTTTATTTTCACAATCACACCAAACCTTAAGGGATACTCTACATGCATATAAAATGTTAGGGTTTTGGATCTTTAAATGGATATTCAAAGGAGATATGTGTTGCGAGTATTAGCACTGACTCGATATGGAAACTTGGGCGCTAGTAGCCGAGTTCGTATGATGAAGTACATACCTGAATTATCAAAATTTCAAATTGATATAGAAGTATCGCCACTGTTTGGAAATAAATATCTTTTGTATTTATACAATAAACGTAAAAAGAACTGGTTTTATGTTTTCTTTGCGTATATACACAGATTGATTAAGTTGTGCACCGTCGGTTCTTATGATATTTTATGGATAGAAAAGGAATTGTTTCCTGGTTGTCCTGCAATTTTTGAATTCTTATTAGCTAAAGCAGGAATAGTGTATCTAGTGGATTATGATGATGCTATTTTCCATAATTATGATAATTCTAAAAATTTCCTAATAAAAAAATGTTTATCTAAAAAAATAGATCAAGTGATGTTCCATTCTTCCTTAGTCATTTGTGGTAATCAGTATATAGCACAACGTGCTTGTTCAGCGGGTGCTAAAAACCACCACATAATACCAACAGTAGTTGACCTAAACAGTTATCCTCAGCAATGTACAAAAGAAAAGAACGATAGATTGAGAGTGGGCTGGATAGGTACTCCTTCAACAATAAAATATCTAGAAGCTATTATTCCAGCAATTAGGTTGGCTTCTCAAAAAATACCATTAGAATTATGTATTGTTGGGGCAAGTCTGACGGTACCTGATATAAATATAGTGCTTATTCCTTGGGAGGAGCACAGCGAGATACACAGTATTTCTACCTTTGATATTGGAATTATGCCATTACAAGACTCACTCTGGGAGCGGGGAAAATGTGGCTACAAATTAATACAATATATGGCGCTATCATTACCAGTAATTGCATCTCCAGTTGGAGTAAATACTCAGATAGTTCAACATAATAAAAATGGATTATTAGCTGAAACTATTGATGACTGGGTTAATGCAATTACTTTTTTTGCTGAAAATAAAGATATTCGTTTGACAATGGGGCGCGCTAATCGTCTAATTGTCGAAGAAAAATATAATTTCACTCATTATGCAAAAAAAATTGCTCAATTATTATTGCAGCTTCGAGCTAAAGCTTAGTACTATTGATCTTGCATTTATCTAGGGCGTGTTTACAATTCATTTTTTCAGGGCCTACGTCCAGAAGATCCTTCAGGCCTACTTCCAGAGGATCTCTGAGGCCTACGTCCCGCGGCTTGTCCGCGGGATCCAGAGATTTTGAATAAAGCAAAGTCTTGTTGCATAAATCCAGAACCGACTGGATCCCGCGGACAAGCCGCGGGACGTAGAAAATT
>JBAZRP010000166.1:0-3992 GCA_041662885.1 Legionella sp. | reverse complement strand
GACGCAGCAAGCGGGTTGTATTATGCAATTTAATGCCGGAGATTATGAAATTTCATCGACTCAGATTCGGGAAGATATTAAGCTTGGGAAGGATGTTGCTGGTTTAGTGCCTGAAGAAATTCGTGCGTATATTATAAGAAATAAGGTTTATTAGGGTGTGTTGACACCCTCGAGCAGCACTTCTTTGTGATTTTACCCTTCTACAACAGCTTCAATCGCATTACCCGACTTATCAAAAGCCTTAACCTGTTTCACAAAATCCGGCATATGGGCATACAATAAAGCAACAACTGGGTCAAAACGCGCATACAACACGGAATTTCTAGCGTATTCTTCGTAAGGAAAAGAAGTCATTTTCACTGCTACCATAATTAAAGCAACAATAAAAACGCCACGCAGGAAACCAAAACCCATTCCCAAAGTTCTATCCGTTCCGCTTAAACCCGAACGTTTTAAAATAAAACTCAAAATAGTATTGATTATCCCACCGACTAATAAAGTTCCAAAGAGAATAGCAACAAAGCCAATTGCTGTGCGTGCAGATGGTTCTTGAATATAATTTTTTAACCAGGGATCAAGGCTTTGGGAGTAATGAATACCCAACCAAATTGCCAAGACCCAAACACAAAGTGCAACTAGTTCTTTAACAAAACCACGAAACAATCCAGTAATAACTGATAAGCCAATAATAACTATTATGCCAATATCAACCCACTGTAACTGCATCTTAACTTACCCCAGTAGTCACTACAAAGCCATTTAATTGCATTGAGCTGGCTAATTGCGTTTTAGTACGTACTACATCATTTTTACTAGGAGAATGTCCTGCAAAAACTTTGAAATTTGTACCAACCTTTGCATAAGAAGCTTTATAGCCCTTAGTGTGTAATTTATTTACCAAAGACTTGGCATTAATTACATTACTAAACGATGCAACTTGCACCGCATATACCGTTTGTGCATGCGCCACAGCTTTAGGCTTGGCCACACTTGCAACACGTACTGTTTTTGCTGGTGGCTGTTTGCGTTTAACAGGAATTGCAGCAACACGTTTGGAAGCAACTGCTTTAGCTGATGCCAGAGCTACTGTTGTACTGGCCGTCTTTTTAGCCGCTTGTTGTAAAGCTAAAGTCATTGGTTCTGGCTTAATGTCTGATACAATTTTAGCCAGTTGACTCTCGGTATTTTGCGCAACTTGAGCAGAACTAATTGGTTCGGCTTTTAATAATTCATGAGATGAATCCACCTTTGGTACTGGTGGTATCTTAACTCGAGCAATTTTAATAGTTTTAAAGACTTCTTTTTCATCAGAAACTGCAACATTGGGTGCAACCGGTTTCGGTGGCAATTGAACATTGACACTCACCCCGTTTTCCACTCTTTGGCCTGATTTACGCACTACTGCGGGAGCAAAAATTGCCCCTAATGATAGAATTACAGACAGACCTACCAAGCGATGTTTTAGTTTTTCATCCATTACTAGTTTCATTGAATCTCCTTCTGCTCCAATTGGTGTTGCCAAGCAGATTTTACATAACTAACTGTGAAAAATGACCCATATACAACAATTAGGTCCCCATCTTCAGCCTTTTCTAAAGCGGTTTTAAACGCTACAAGTGGGCTAGTATAACAGATATTTGTCTCAATTTCTGCCTCTTTAAAGCAAGAAATTAAGTCATCAACACTTGCAGCACGTTTATAGTCTAATTGTGCAGGATACCAATGATCAACACAATCCTTTAGGGGCATAATTAAACCAAAAATATCCTTATCTTTTAAAGCAGAAAATACCGCATGAATGCGATTTTTAGAATGATTTTGCCGCAAATAATCTGCTAGCAAACGAACAGATTGCGGATTGTGTGAAACATCAAATAGATAATTAACAGATCCAGGGTGAAATTCCAGCCTTCCAGGAACAAAAATCTGCTGCATTGCAGTCTTGATAGCCGATTCAGAAACGGGCAGAGCTTCTTGCAACAAATCAACCGCGGTTAATGCTGCAGCAGCAGATTTAAGTTGAATCCTCGGTTTAGGAATATGCTTTAAATTGGAAGTGCCCTGATAATCCCAATCATTATTATATTCTATAAAAGAATACTGCTCTTGCAGGCAATAAAGTGGCACATCCTTGATTTTAGCTTGTTCCTTGATGCTTATGGGAGGATTGGTATCGGCATAAATACAAGGCACTTTTGTCCGCATTATTCCGGCCTTTTCAAACCCAATTGCCTCTAAAGTAGTACCTAAAAATTCTTGGTGATCAAAGTCGATGGTTGTGATAATGGACAGATTGGAGTCAATGCAATTGGTAGCATCCAAGCGACCACCAAGTCCTACCTCTAAGAGCATGACATCTACCTGCTGTTGCTTAAAATACCATAAGGCTGCAAGCGTTGTGGTTTCGAAATAACTCAGCATGGTCGACCCACGCGCTGTTTCAATAATAGAAAAAGCAGTACACAAATCTTCGTCCGGGATTAATTTCAGATTAAAACGAATCCTTTCGTTATAACTGATTAAATGCGGTGAGGTATAAGTACCAACTTTATAACCTGCTGTATGATAAATTTGTTCTAAAGCAAAAACTGTAGAGCCTTTGCCATTAGTACCACCCACTGTAATAACGGTACATGCTGGCGCTAAAACATCCATTCTTTTAGCAACTTCAGATATTTTATTTAAACCTAAATGAATTTCTACTTTATGGCGATTTTCGAGTACCGATAACCAATGTTGCAGATTCCATTTAGCCTCTGCTGTGCTCAAAAGAAACCTCCGCACCACTTCGGGTTAATTTAGATACTAATTCTGCGATAGTTGCTCGCATGCCTTTTCTGTGAACTATCATATCAATATGTCCATGCTCTAACAAAAATTCACTGCTTTGGAATCCTTCTGGTAGCGTTTGACGTACTGTTTGTTCAATTACTCTTGGTCCTGCAAAACCAATCAAGGCTTTTGGTTCAGCAATAATAACATCACCCAGGCTTGCGAAACTGGCAGAAACACCACCCATAGTTGGGTCGGTTAAAACGACAATGAAAGGCAATTCGGTTTCAGCAAATTTAGCCAAGGCTGCTGAGGTTTTGGCCATTTGCATTAATGAAAACAAACCCTCTTGCATGCGCGCTCCGCCACTGGCAGTAAAACAAATGTAAGGTCTTCGTTCTCTGGTCGCAACAGCTAAGGCACGAACAAATTTTTCACCAACTGTGGCACCCATGGAACCACCCATGAAACTGAATTCAAACGCACTAATAATTACTGGTTGCTGGTGTAAAGTTCCTTTAACAACGATTAAAGCTTCTTTTTCACCGGTAGCCTTTTGCGCCTGAGTAATACGATCTTTGTATTTTTTGGAATCTCTAAACTTGAGTCGATCTTGGGGCTCTAAGTCTGCTGCAATCTCTTCTTGTTCCCCCTCATCCAGAAACTGCGCAATACGAACACGGGCGGAAATGCGGTGATGATGGTCGCAAGATGGGCAAACCATTAGGTTTTTTGACAATTCAGTACTATAAAGCACTTCATTACACCCCTGGCATTTAAGCCATAAACCCTCGGGAACACCCTTCTTTTGCGAAGTGTCCGTACTAATTCTTGAAGGCAATAGTTTTTTAAACCAACTCATATTTGTAAACCTGTGTTTTGAATAATGATGTAGTATACACAAAACTGAAGCTTAGCAGCAATATTGAATGACTTTGTGCAGCAACCATGCCGCGACGACAGAGTTAGATAGTCATACTCGTCGACCCACTGCCATTAAGTTAAGACTTTACGTCATCCTGAACGCAGTGAAGGATCTCCTGAAACTGGCTCAGTTGCCACTTTCGGAGATCCCTCGTTGCACTCGGGATGACGGGCTCTAGTGCTCAACTTAATGGCAGTGACTCGTCGACCCACTGCCATTGAGTTAAGACTTTACGTCATCCTGAACGCAGTGAAGGATTGAAACTGGCTCAGTTGCCACTTTCAGAGATCCCTCG
>JBAZRP010000165.1:0-4099 GCA_041662885.1 Legionella sp. | reverse complement strand
CCTCGGGGAGAAGGTGCCCGTAGGGCGGATGAGGGCTTAGCAAAGTGGCATTGACAAAAAATTTCATTACCGTCACCACCCTCATCCGCCCCTTCGGGGCACCTTCTCCCGCAAGGCGGGAGAAGGGAGCTTCGATTGGGCTCAAAAGGGTGGGGATACCTCAGGCTGATAAGCCCATGGGTCGTTGTAGCCATCTTCTGCTGCGTCTGCATTATAGCAGTCTTTGGCTTTTCCAAGGTATTGATGGCAGTCATTTTCACTAAACTATCCCTAGGGTGTTTTGCAGCATTTAAAAACCAATTTTAAAAACTGTTTCCCCAGTTATCGGCTCTCTGGGTGGTGTATGTTGTGGCTTCGCGCCATTAGCAAAGTGTTGTTGCTTTTTGTGTTCTTGACTGCTCTTTTCTTCTTTGACTGTAGCAACTGTGGCATAGGATACTGCAGTTGCATATGCTGTAGCTGCTATTGATGCAGCATTTTTGTTAAAAAATTTCATCATTTATTCTCCAAAGTATGTGATTTAAAATCAGCCTGCCTGTTCGTCAAACATAGATAGAGTTTAATTCATTTTCTTTGAAATTATATTGCAATTATTGTCTTACTTTTGCATTAAACGCATTTATATATCGCCATTTCTAGTTATTATGGAATTATATGCCATTATTTAGTATAATTATTAAAATCCAATAGAACGTGGGTGCTAAGTATGGATCGTATTGATAAAAAAATTCTGGAAGTGTTACAAGAAAACAGTCAAATAAGTAATCAGGAACTGGCCGAGCTTGTGTCTTTATCACCTTCTCCTTGTCTGCGACGTGTCAATCAATTACAAGAAAGTGGTTATATCACTAATCAAGTTGCTTTATTAAACCCAAAGAAGCTCGGTTTGAATTTAACTGTAATAGTTTTAGTCGGATTAAATAGCCACAAACCTGAGATCATGAGTGAGTTTGAAGAAACAATGCGTCATCTTCCTGAAGTGATTCAATGTTATTTGATTACTGGGCAATCAGCTGATTATTTGATAAAAATAATTGCGCCGGATCTGGAGGCTTATCAATCATTTTTATTAGGTAAATTGACCGGAATTAATGGTGTTAGCAGCGTTCATTCCAGTTTTATATTACGAAATGTTTGCGATACAACAGCCTTGCCATTAGATCATCTATAAGACAATGGTTTTGCTTTTTGCCTTGCCGACAATTTAAAAAGCAAAAGGCAAGACGCGACCACGTAACCATTCTTTATGAGAACGTAGCACATGAAAAGCGATAAACAGTTTGAATTACCTTCAGCAGCACGAGAAAGCAAAGTAGCAGATACAGCTAAACTTGCTTTAGCGGCTAAATATTTAACTTCGCAACCTTCTTTTTGGAAGGGCAGAGGCATTGGAAATCGTGAAAAGCCTTTATCAAACAATAGTATTTCTAAAATATTTTTATCATCTACTGATATTGAATTAGCAAACTCCAAACTTAATTCAGTTGGTTTGCGTATTAAAGCAACCAGTACTCGTGAACGATGGTTGAATAAATTATGTGGAGAATACATTAAAAGTAAAAAATACAAACAAATTGTCCTTCTTGGCTCAGGCTTTGATATTCGTCCACTTAAAAAAAATAAACAGCATCAACAAGGGAAAAAAAATGCAGCCTTATATGCAACAGTGCGATTCTGGGAAATAGATCAAGCGAAGGTTTTAGATGAGAAAGAATCCATTATTAACCAAAATGGCCTGGATAAGAATGCATGCTATATCAGAGCCGATTATACTCAAGATGATTTTATTAAGCAGCTTTTAGAAAATGGTTTAAACCCGGAATTACCGATATTAATAATCTGGGAAGGAAATTCGGTGTATATAGAAAAAGATTCGATAAAACAGTTATTTATTAAACTTAACGCAGCGTTTCCTCATTTTGTAATTGCCTTCAATTACACATCACAAAAAACAGTTGATGAAATGCTTGATAAGGCCAGACTTAATTCTATTGAAACGGCTGCTGAAACATTATGGAAAAGTGGGATTGATGATATTCAACAATTTGCCGCTGAATTTGGATTAACTGTTATAATTAATCGAAATTTAGATGATCTAGAAAACGAATATGAGGTTGATAACAAAGAGCCACAGCAAAATACTTTTTCAATTTGTAGTTTAGGAAGAGGTTACTAGGGCGTGTTTACAATTTATTTTTTCAGGTATTATGATGTACAGTAATTCTAACAATCAATACGGTATTTTTAAATCTCAAAAAAGTGATCTATTAGCTCAATTTACGGTTTTATATCGGAAGAACAGGTTTAGAGAAGATGCAGATGCAATGGACGAATTTTCAGTATTGCTTGCAACTAATCAAGACCAATTAGATGCGGATAAAAATAATGCCTTGCATTATCTTGTACTTGCTGTCCTGCAAGTAGGTTATGATAAAAATGCTCATTTAACCCATCATTTCATCAATAAATACAAAACATTACTCGCTGTACCCAATAAAGAGGGTTATACGCCATTTCAATTAACCTATGTAAAATTAATAAAATACGGTGTGATTTTTAATATCGATTTTATCTACTATTTATGGGTTCAGGTAGGTACCTTATCTCAATTAAATTCATTAGCCCCTCAAAGTACAGTCTTTATTACCTTATTAAATGACTTATTTCTTTTAGCATTAAAAAATAAGCGCTTTGATTTGCTAGAACAATTAACCAATCAGCAGTATTTTGATTTAGCAACGGAACAAAGCTTGCAATGGGGTCTGATATGGAAATTGGTGTATGAAGAAAATACTGAGTTACTGACCCAATTATTTGATATTGGGTTTAATGTAAATGCAATGGATGTAAATAAGCCTACTAGTATAGTGTGTGAAGCCATGCGCGGCTCTACTAGTATACTCGCTTGGCTTTTATCTCGGGGTGCATCACTTACTACCCCTGATAGCTATGGCTGTTCTCCATTGCATAGGGTCTCATCAATTGAAAAATTAGAAATACTTCTGTCTGGTAGTTCGGGTATCGATCTTAATATTGGAATTATCAATAAAAATTATCAGGCATGGGAAGCTCGAGTTGGTAATACCCCATTAGCAGAGGCGATAATTCATGCTAGAACCGATATCGCCAAAGCCTTAATCACGCACGGTGCCTCTATAACTAATATCGATGCTTCAGGAAATGCCTTGATTCACCTTTCAGCCCAATTCGGTAATTTGGACTTGATGAAGTATGCAGTTTCTGAGTTAACACAGTCAATCTACCTACAAAATGCTAAAGGCGAAAATGTAATTGAATCGGTCTTTAACCAAATGATAGAGTACAAAAAATGTCATTTAAGCACTTTTTCATATATTTTCTCACTTGATGAATTTAATCCAAACCTGTGTAATGCGCAGGGAAATTCAATACTCATGCAGCTTCATAAATATAATCACGTACATGCAGAGAGCAAGCCATTTATTACAATGATGTATAAGCATTTTTCCAATCAAATTAATAGACCAAATGCAAACCAAGATACGCCATTACATCGAGTTGCAGAACAAGGCAGGAACGATGAATTTCAGCAATTGTTAGATCTTGGTGCAGATATTAATGCTGTTAATCATTTGAATGAAACTCCTATTCTATTATTCAAAAGCAAATTTTGTTATCTCAAAGAGGAACAATTACTTCAATGGATGGATAAAATCACTGATTTTAACTGTGCCGGTTCTGAAGGGATGACCCTACTTCATTGGTGTGCTATGTATGGTTTAACAAAATGCATTCAAAAATTAATACGCAAAGGAGCACAGCTTGGTATAGAGGATAAAAATCATTGTAATGCTGCTTTTTATGCTCTAGCGTATGGGAAATTAGATGCATACTTTTTGTTAAAAGATGCAGGGTTTAATGTTAAACCATCAATGTTAGTCGGCAATGAACTGCATGATGCAGCAAAATGTAAATATGATTTAATCAATGCCTCTAAAAATAAAGACAAAGTACATGCAATTGAGGTTTGCTTGAATGCTATCTTATTTACTCGTTGGAGTGATGATTCCGATTTTGAACACTATAGGCAATCAATTAATCTTCTTATCAACAAATACGG
>JBAZRP010000164.1:0-4145 GCA_041662885.1 Legionella sp. | reverse complement strand
CGCGGGATCCAGAGATTTTGAATAAAGCAAAGTCTTGTTGCATAAATCCAGAACCGACTGGATCCCGCGGACAAGCCGCGGGACGTAGAAAATTGAATTGTAAACACGCCCTATTAATATCTAAATTTAATGTAAGAGATATTGAAAAGATTATGTTAATCGTAGGTATATTATTTTCTGTCATGACAGGAGCGAACCTAACAAAGGCCTGTGTGGAGTGAAGTATAAAACGATACAATGGAAAATGAGATAACAGTATGTTTAATAAAGAAATACCTAACCATACATTTGACATAAATAGTCAATGGCAATTGTTACAAAAATTAATTAGTGACAATAAGTGGCCAGAAGCAACTAATGTTGTAGTAAGTTTACAAGCAATTCTTGCTAAGCAATTTGACCTTATCGAATCTGCATTAATTACTCAAGTTAGAAATAACCAGTTATTACCTATCAATTCCATTTCATCTTTATTTCCCGATATAAAATTACTAGCTCAACCTGAAAATATGTACCTACGCTATTTACAAGAAATGCGGGCTTTTGTACGTAAGGCACTTGAAGATCCAACCTGTTGTATACAAGCTATTCTAAGTCACATTACTGTAGAAGCAAAAGTCCTAATACAAAGAATGCTAGAGAAAATTATAATAACACATGATTTAGGTAAGCCACCTGCGTATGCAATTGTACTATTAGGTTCAATGAGTAGAAATGAGATGACACCTACATCCGATTTAGAGTTTATTATATTGATTAAAGATGATGAAAAATTGATCATGGAAAGACAGCGTCAATATTTTAAATTACTCATTGAATTATTTAGACTAGCTATCATCCGTCTCAATGAAACCCCATTTTATGATGACAATGATCAGGTTGTATTCGGTGTCAAAGGTTTTATGCTTGATCGCACAAAGATACCTATTTCCGCGGCTATTAACGGTGGCTTAATACTGACACCAACTGAGTTAGCAGAATTTCATAAAGAGGATGATGAACATTTCATTCATCGAAGTAATTGCCACCTGTCTGAAGCATTGTTATCAGCTTCTTATCTTAATTTTGATGATGAAGATAAAAATGCGGAGGGTTGGAAATTATGGGATGCTTATCAATCTGAGATGAAAAAAATATACTCCTCATCTAAGGAGTTTAAATTAAAACACCTATTACGATTGCTAAAATTTGATACCATTAATATGGGCGAATTGTTGAAAACATGGAAATCTGAAGTGCCTAATATAAAACGTCATGTATATCGCTTTATAACTAATTTACTGGATATTTTGGCTATGTATCATGAAATAAAAAACAACAACTCATGGGAGCGATTAAAACATCTTTCAGTTCTTATCGATCCGCTAAATACCAAAGAGCTAGAAACAACTTTAGATAAAATTGGAAATCTTAGACTAAAAATTTCTTTACAAAAAAATATAGAACTATCTGAATCGGATCAGATTATTTTTAATTCCCTCTATAAAATAATGAATGATATTCATCAATCTGCAAAAGAATTTTGTGATCATGAGGGTAATTTTGAACAGTGCTCTCCTTTTCCTTTTATAGGATTATTTAGACCTAAAATATTTGCTTCTCTGCCTACCGCTAGTGCGGTTAGATATAAAAGTCTAGGGATGAAAAATATAGAAAAAATTAATAATATTAATAGGCTTTGTGAGCCATTTATTCAACGTCATGCCTCAACTGATTTAAAACTGCGCATTCAAAATATAGATAAGAACGTAGTTGAATTTGCAATCATAGGAATTTCAGGCAGTGGGAAATCAGAATTAGCTAAGAATTTTGCGATTCATAATGAAACAAATATTGCTTGGGAATTTGATGCTGAATCAGATGAATCTCTGTGGGAGTCCTATGTTGTTTTTGCTAAAATGTTAATACTGCATAATACAAAGCAAACCCAAGATATGCTGGGTGACATTAATTTAATGCGGCGTAATGAATTAATAAGACATGTGAATCAACTATTATTACTTTATTCAGATTGGATATTTATCTTTGATGATGCCAAATCATACCCGCAAATTTGCAACTATATACCCAAACACCATTTGTCAAAGGGTATTGTTTTGATCACCAGTCAAAATGATATTTTAAATAACCCCCTGTTAGTATTAAATTTAAGTGAAGGATTCACTCCGAATGAAGCTTCTGAACTATTAAGCACTATTACAACATTAAAAGACAATGCAGGAGCTAATTATTTAGCAGATCGATTAGACTATTTGCCTCTGCCGCTGTGTATCGCTGCACAACATATTTATAACGAGAATAATTGCCACCATCAGAAACTATCGTATATAAGTTATATGGAAAAATATATTCCTCATCACGATGAAGAAATACCAAGATATAATGCTCAAACTAAAAGAATATTTAAATCGAATCTATCCATAAAAAAAGATCAGGCAACAACAATACAGGCAGCTCTTAAAGTTCTTCTACCAGATTACAGTAAGTTGCTTCAGTTTTGTGCGTATATTAAAGCCACTAACATTCCACCTACCTTACTCCATCGTTATATTAAAGCGACTCATTTAAAAATTCAATCTGAACCTAATTTACTGGATCCGGAAGATATTTTAATTGGGTTAACCGAAGAAAATGAAAGTCGTTCCTTGTTAAATAGAAGCATTAGTGATAGTACAACCGATACAATTTTTTATTACATCCATAAAACAACACAAGAACAAATTCGGTTTTTCTTTAAAGAGGAACTAAATGATCAATTCTTCGACATGGTGTTGCAAGTTATTATTGAGGAAATAAAATCAGGTATTGTCAGTGATCATGATTATTTTCATAAAAGTGAGTTGCTGCCTCATTTAAAATCAATTCTTGAGCATATCCCTATAACATATAAATCAAAACAAACTGCTCTTGCTTATCACCTATTGGGGCGTTTATATAAGGAAAATGGTTCAGCTGCTACGGCCTTAATCTATTATGAAAAATCGCACAGCATCTTAAATGAAATTGGTTTGTGTGAAAATATCTTAATGGGCTTATTATATAATGATATGGGGCGCGCTTCTCAAGCTCTTGCCCAATTTGAAAAAGCAAAATATTTTTATGACCAGGCATATGTTTTATTTGCACATTTGGAACCCAATGAAGCTAATTCACATATGCCAAAATTATTAAGCAATCTTGGTATGGTCTGCCATGACTTAGCAAAGTCGCTGAATAAAAATGAACAAAAGTTTGATTATTATAATCAAGGGCAAGAGTATCTTCAAAAAGCGGTACAAATTGTTAAAAAAGAGCAGGATCATGAAAATCCTGACCTTATTGAATATTTGAATAATTTAGGGGAAATCCAACGCTCCTTAGGTGATTTAAATAATGCATTACTTAACATCAACAATGCATTAGATATTAGTAAGCGTTTTTTTTCTCAAAAACCCAATCGATTATTATCAGTGATCTATTTTAATCTAGGACGTACCTATCGAAAAACAGGTAACATACAAGATGCTTGTGATTGCTTTGCAAATGCGGAACGAATTAGCACAATAATTTATGGTGAAACACATCCTTTGGTTGCAAGACATAGAGATGCTTTAGGAAAAGCATGGTTATTATTAGGAGATATATCAAAGGCAAAACAACTTTTTAATTCAGCTAGTTTAATCTTGATAAAAACTCGCGAAAAAAATCACCCTTTACATGTGGCTGTGAACAAACATCTTGAGCAATGTATACGATTGGCTGAACTCCCGGCCACCAATAAAAATTAAGGGTTAAGTCCTGACCTTTCCTGAGCTAGATGTTAATGATCAAAATACCCTAGTAAAGAAGCTTAGATTAACAGCATTAGATAAAGCTTGGGTATTCACTTACTATAGGGAGAAGGCGCTGATTTATTTTTTATACGAAGAATCCTGATTTAGAACTATCCCTCCAGTTTGTGACGTTGAAACAGAAGAATGAAACAAAGTATTTGAATTCCCGGCTATCGCAACATCTTTCTTTTGACTGTTAGCTATTAACAAAGCAGTTTGAGTATGTCCCATTATTAATGCAATATCGTAAGGAGCTATTGCTACCATTTTATCATCTTTATTTGGTTTGTTTTCTATTAAAAATTCTGCTCTTTCTAATGCATTGGCTCCATG
>JBAZRP010000163.1:0-4255 GCA_041662885.1 Legionella sp. | reverse complement strand
AGAAACTAAAAACTGCTGCTAAAATGTTCTATGATGAAATTGACAAGGCAATTAATGAAATACATAACAAAGTTGATAAAGAAGTTCAAGATATAGTTGTGAAAGATATGATTGATCAGCTTTATGATAATGATAAGTACTCCGTAGCAGAAGTAGTTAATCGCAATATTAGAACTACCCAAATGGTATACGATCAAACTATGCTTGATGCGAATGTACATCGTGAACAAGCACAGCTTTTGGCGAAGGATGATATTACAAATAGAGTCAGTGGACTAATCAAGCTAGCTAAAAAAGCTGATAATATAAGTGTCGATAATGAGATAAACTTGAATGAATCTATCAATAGATTAAATAGTCATACAAAATCTTTGGGTGAAGCACAAGATCATAGTGAGATGCAAAGAATACTAAACTTTTTTTCAGATGAATTCAAAATTATTGAAAAAATAATTAATGAAGCTAAAGCCATACCAAAGGAATCGATTGAATTTTTTAAATCAGAAGCGGATCAATTAAGAAAAATGTTAGTTACCACAATTGCGCCTTCAGTAGAGAATATTCAAACTAGACCAAATATCAATTCTGGGCAGGATAGTGATTCACAAATTATGCGGAAAATGCAAGATCCCGTAGAGAATACGGATGGTCTAACAAGAAACCAGCCCATGGTCGATAGCAAAGTTACTGCAGAGAATATAAACGTGCAGGTAGCAGATGATAGTTTAATCCCTCCACCAATACCTTTTGTTTCACCACATAATATGGCGGCTTTTGCTCCTGCTGTTGAGCACCTACCTTCGTTTAATATGGGAGCTATAAATGATAAAAAAGAAAATAAGCCAGCTCAGCTTGAATTAGTGCAAGCATATATTGATAGAACATTGGATATAAAAAATAGTGCAAATCTAATTAAAAAAAGAGGAGAAAATGAGGAAAAAACTCTTCTTAATACTATTTCTAATTGTTTTGATTTAATACCTCCTGGGAAAGATAATGAACAAATAATGGAGGCTAAGAAGCTCTTAAATGAATTTAATGCAGCAGATGATAAATGTTCTAATGCTGAGACACTTCGAGATATAATTGAAGAACTATCTGAGGATAATCCAGAAACGCTAAGTGATGCTGTAGATGCAATAGACCGATTATGTAAAATTAATAAGCGTAATGGTCCCTCACCATGAGGCCAAAAAATATTCCAACCGACTATTTTTAGACATTTATTTGCTCCTCGCGTGACTATTTGTTATACTGCCCAAAATTTGATATAAAACTTTATGGGGCAAACATGTATAAAGAACAATCAGAGGAATTATGGCGTTTATTATCAGACCAGAAATTCGATGATGTTTTGCAACTATTTGAAAAATATCATAACCCCGAATTAGTAAATGCTGCAAATGATAAGGGTATGTCACCTCTTATGGTGGTACTAACAGTAAATACGCATCAGCCATTAATAAAGTACCTTATTTGTCATCCTAATTTAGACTTTAAATACAGAGATAATTCAACTGACAGGTCAAATATAAAAACCATACTTAGTAAATGTGATACTACAATGCTAGAGATGGTTATACAAAATCCTAAATTTTATGATGATGGACAGAATTTAAGTTATGAACTTGCAAAATGCATTTTAGAAGATGCACAAAGTGTATTTGAAAGAAGATTCGAAAAAGACCCAAATAGTGAATTGACAAAACGTTCGAAAATTAGCGTTGATAGTTGTACAAAAAAATTAGCCATGGTGCGTGATGTCACAATTCGTCACGCAATCAAAACAGATGATCGTGACTTATTTGACCGTTTAGAAAATGCAGGGGGCGACCCTTCTGATTATTTGAGTGATGGCGTTAGACCTCGTACACTATTAACAAAAGATAATCCAAACCTAACTGCTTGGTTTAACGATCAAATTGCCAAACTTACAAATGATATTGCTACGAATCCACATTCTTTATTCAATAGAGCAAACACAGTCCAGGAATGCGACGCTAAAATTGCTCAGTTACAAATCGATCGAACAGTAGCAATAGCCAAAATTTATGCAGAAGCTGCTGAGAGCAGATTAGCTACATTCAACACTATTGCAAGTTTTACAAATTAATAACTAACTATTCTCTAGGCCTGACTTTTTTGTAAGATAGTTTAAAACCAAAAAAGTCAGCCTTCATCAGCTTATACGCCGGATACATGAACCAATGGATCTTTACTAGTGCCACTCATTCAGATAAAGTTTTTCTTATTAATTTGCAGATTGGATTATAGACAAGCAATATTATGAAACTAAGGGGCATTTACAATTCAGCTTCACCGCCTACGTACCGCGGAATGTTGTGCTTGAAATTAAAATTCAAGACATAAGGCTGGGCTAACAAGCCTAATGGCGCTAACTTAAGGTAATTAAGTCGTCTTTGCGAGCGCAGCGAAGCAATCCAGTGGCCTTGGATGCACAGGTAAGGCCACTGGATTGCTACGCTGCGCTCGCAAAGACGTAGATTTTTCCTTAAGTAAGTGCCATTGGGCTAACAAGCCTGAGGGCTCACCTTTTTGATCTCAATCGAAGCTCCCTTCTCCACTCGGGGAGAAGGTGCCCGTAGGGCGGATGAGGGCTTAGCAAAGTGGCATTGACCAAAAAATTTTATTACCGTCACCACCCTCATCCGCCCCTTCGGGGCACCTTCTCCCGCAAAGCGGGAGAAGGGAGCTTTGATTGGGTTCGAAAAGGTGAGGATCCCTCAGGCTTGTTGGCCCAGCTTACTTTACAACGCCTCTGTTAAAGCACCGATATGGATTTCTAAAGGGACGAAATCGGAGTTCTGAGTTCATTAGAATTTAGGGTTTGAACTACATCATTAGGAATCAAGAATGAGTGATAGCCCCAGCCGTCAGCTTTTGGGTAAACAAAATTGGGGAAATGAAACAAACTTTTAACAGTATTTGTATAAAATTTATCATTATCGTGATTAGCATTAATCCATATACCCTTATTATGAGCTCGAGCATATTCAGCAACATGTTGTATCATTTTCGTGGCATATCCTTTTTTTCGCTCCTTTTCTAAAACCTCAATATGGATTAATGAAATATAGTTCTCATCTTTCCAAACTCTAAAGAAAGCATCTCCTACTGCTTTTCCATTAACAAAAGCATAACATTTAAATTCTATGTATTCTTTTCCGAAATCTTTAGTTTTTTCACGACCAGAATCCTGAAGAATTTCAAAACCTTGTTTCTTGAAAGGACCTATTTTCTTGATTAGGGGCATTGAAGGAGGTAAGTATTCTACTCTGTCACTTATACTATTAGGTTTTGCATTGGGGAAACACTCTTTAATGTCTGCTACCTCATAGTTACTAGTTGAAAAAAAACCATTCGAATTAAACATAATAAACACCAAATATAAAAATATGGTCGCAATTCTATCATATTTATTAAATTTATGACAATTGCCTCATTTCTATAAATGTAGCAGGCTAATGAAAGATACAAATGTTGATAATCAGGATGCTAAAACAAATAATATAGGTGATACCCATTGCAATACTAATGGTGTGTATAATTCACTTGACGTAACATGTACTGCGGAAGACCTTGACCGACCTTCATCCTTCATGAGCCTAAGCGCCAGCTACATGAACCAATGGATCTTTACTAGTCCCACTCAATCAGATAAAGTTTTTCTTATTGATTTGCGGATTGGATTATAAACAAGGAATAGTATGAAATTAGTCTTACATTGTCTTTTGTGGCTTTGTTCACTGGCTGTTTATGGACAGAATATTGAAACCTTATCTGTACAGAATAGCAAACCCGTTTTTACTATTGTTTTAGCTGGAAACGCGACCACTGGCTTTCAATGGTCGGTAGTGGATTATAACAAAGAGTTATTCACCCTGACTAACAGTCATTATGAGCCACCACACTCCAAGTTAGTGGGTGCTGGTGGCCAAATGATTTTTACTTTTAAATTAAATCCAGGTAAAAAATACCCGAAAACAAGCACCATGCACTTTGTATATGCTCGCTCCTGGGAACCGCAAAGTGCTATACATAAAGAGCTTGTTATTAAGTTTTTATCTTCCTAATACCTCTGTCTGAGAGAGAACTGTACTACACACAAGTGGGAGAAGGGAGCAAAAGAATTTTAGAACAAAATAACACCTTCAGCTCCCTTCTCCTGCTTGCGGGAGAAGGTGCCCCGAAGGGGCGGATGAGGGTGGTGACTGTGGAAAAATTTCTAAAAGAT
>JBAZRP010000162.1:3175-4268 GCA_041662885.1 Legionella sp. | reverse complement strand
TTGTCCGCGGGATCCAGGAAATTTGAATAAGTCAGAGACTGGTTGTATCAATCAAGATCTAACTGGATCCCGCGGACAAGCCGCGGGACGTCGGGAACTAAATTGTCAACAGACCCTATTCAAGGAATGAATATAATGAAACAATTTCACTATTTTTTTGGTTTATTCAGCACAGTTACACAGCTTGCTTATTGCGCTAACGCACCATGGTACGACTCTTTAGAGGCCTTCGAACATTATAATTCGGGCCGTTCTCATGTCTTTTCTGAAGCGAGCTTTTCTGGTTCTTTAATTGGGGCCAATAAAGTAAATACACTTAGTTCGGGTAAAATTTATCCTTCCGGCTATAACATGTCTTACATAGATGCCAAGCATGCTTATATTTACGGCGGTGGTTATGGTGATATCGCCTGTTCTATTGGCGCATATGTTGCCCGCATAAATCCCAACACCTTAGAGCCAATTTGGTACAATCAATTGATTAATACAAGTACTAATGGCGAATGGGATTATCCTGGTTCTTTAGGAATTCTTGAAGATGGTTATCTCTACGTAAGTTATGGGTATCGTTTAACAAAACTTGACGCAAAAACCGGCAAAATAATTAAAACATTAATCCTGCCAACAGGCCAAGGACTTCCAAAAAACACTTCATTTAATGGTTTTAATGCTACTGCAGATGGAACTATTATTATGAAATCAGTGTACCGACAAAATGGTTGTACCATTCAAGGACCTGATGCTTTATTAGATTGCCCTGACCCAAGCGATGTACCTCCGTCTATTCTCATCTCTGTTAATCCGAAAACGATGCAAGTAATTGACAACATCACTTTATCGGCTCCAGTAGGTGCAAGGCCAACCGTGACTCAATACCATAATAAAAATTACGTGTATTTACTCGAAAGTAGTACAGCTATTCGCTATTTAGTTCAAAATGGTATTTTTACTTTAGATAATACCTGGAAACCTGGGACAATCACCTTGGCCGGACAAACATTATGTACATCCTTCGTAGTGGTAAATGATTGGGTTGTAGCACAAACAAATACCCTACCGGCTGCAACTGCATTAAGTGTTATTAGTATAAGCC
>JBAZRP010000162.1:0-3165 GCA_041662885.1 Legionella sp. | reverse complement strand
TAAGCCAAGCGGATGCTACCAATAAATTCTCAATACAACCATTTATAGGCGATACTATTCCGGCATACATTGCCGCTGCATTTTCTACTGCTGCTTCAGGTGGAACTCCTGCAATTAGCTGGGCGCCCATGTCCGTTTCTGGCGATCCTGAAACTAATTTAATTTATGCTAGTGATTCTTTACCTGGGAAAATCGCCGCGATTAGCGTGTCAGAAAGTGGACTCCAGGTGGTTTGGACAGCGGATCAAAGAACTACTGAGTTCACAACACTTATTAATCCTTCTGCAACTCGTCTTTTAGTTGGAACTGATATTCCAAATGGAGAAATTCCAGGGAATAATCACTACGATCATGCGGTTTGGAGAAATGCTGCAACTGGTGCAGAGATTGCGCGTTCACCCTTACTACCAGCCATGACCCAAGGAACTATGATCCAACCGTATTATTATGGGAATATGTTTTTTGAAGGACAATCAGGAAACTTAATTAAACTTGTTCCGCAGGCATTAGGTTAAGAAGTGTTGGGCCTTGTCCCAATGGCACTTACTTAAGGAAAAATCTACGTCTTTGCGAGCGCAGCGAAGCAATCCAGTGGCCTTGGATGCACAAGTAAGGTCACTGGATTGCTTCGCTGCGCTCGCAAAGACGACTTAATTACCTTAAGTAAGTGCCATTCGGGCCTTGTCCTGAAGTATCAAGAATAAACTAGCGCACTCCCACACTCATCAAACTTAGCCTTAAATTCAAGTAAGGCTTTAGCAGAAGCAGTTTGTGGCGTATTAAAAAAAGTGTTGCCATAGCCAAAAATGGACGCGACTACTAATGCTGGAATAATCATTAAGGTAGCAACAAGTCCCAATATTGCTTTGAAAATAGGATCCAATTGATGCCATAACTGTCGGTGGTTTTTACATTCCAGCTCAGCTTTATCAATTGCAGCAACACAAGAAGTTTGAAAGGTTTTAAAGCTAAGAGCCGTAGCAGGCTTAGCAAAAAAATTGGAGCAATGTGTGTCTAAACTACTTTCGAGCAGCTGTATGGATGCGCGTACCTTTTGGTATTTATCGGATTCTAGCTTATATTTTTTTTCAATTTCTTGTGCTAATTGCGCCAAAAGAGGTAGGTATTTTTGCTTGAACTGCAGCTGCGCCTGTTTTAATTCTGCTTGTAATCGGGACGTCTCTTGACTTTGAAGATCCAACCTGGCTTGCTCTCGCCTAAGCAGGATTCGTACCGAATGCATTAAATTATTCACCTCTTGATTTAATAAATGTACTTGCATTAAATCCTTAAACGCTAAAAAATCTTTCAAGCTTTCATCTTGAATCAATTCCAACTGTGCTGATGCTTCCTTGCTTAAATCCAGGCTCAATAATTCCTGCTCTTTAAAACACAGACTGGCTTTATGTAATAGACTATAAATATTCAATAAAAATTCTTCATTGGCTGTACTTAAATAATTCAGTGCCTTAATATCAGTTTGTAATGCGTTAAGTTTCTGATGCACATCAGATAAGTCCTGCAAGCTCATTTTATCTTCAAGTTCTTTTTGAATGAGCTGTATTCTTTTGATTATTGATGCAAGGCTATTGCTTTCATGCATCAAAAAAAAATGGCTAGCACCCAATTCTTGTTTAACAAATTTTATCTGCCGTTCTTTAAATAAAAGCCCAACATGCTGCGGATTATCTTTTATCTCGCTATCGAATAACTGTAAATCCTGCAGCACTTTGGCAGAGAATAATTGAAATTGATGGGCATCAATGAGGCTACAACTTAATGTTGCTAATTCTTTAGATAAAGTACTGAGAATTTCACCTTTAGCAGCAATCGCTTTCTGTCTTAATTCATAAAGTTGTTTGGGCTTAATATAAAGAGCATTTAAAAAAGGTAAGGATAAGGGTGATGCGTATTTTTTTGTATAATCTGCAAAATTATCGGGTGTTATTTGAGATAAATCATTCAAGAATATGTGTATTTGTTGCAAATCATCTTGAGTAATTTCTATTTCCAAACCAAAACTAGCTCCGGAAAAAACTACCGTACTTTTTTTTTCACGAACAAAACAGCCTTGCTGATCCGAAAATTTTTGACGAATTGTTTTTAAATCAAAAATACCCGCGATTAAGTCAAGTGGTGGAGCAAGCTCCAATTGTGCATCAGTACCTTGATATTTTTTATACAGTGGTAAAGCTCTTATTTGAGTTTGGAGCGCGCTTACTCTTTGTGCTTCGCTAAGGGTATTAAGATCTACCATAGATGCAATCACTTCAAGTGCTTCTTGTGCACTCTTGGCAATATCCTGAGGTAACAGATTATTAGCCTTGATAAACAATAACAAATAACTAACATCAATGGTTTGTGATGCCTGATTAGAGATATTCTCAATGGCTTTATTTAAAAGGTCCAGCTTAACTTGCACGTTTTACCTAATTAAACATAAAAAGAGCTATGCTCAGCAAAACAATAATAACCACTACCGCAATCTTATGCTTATAAGTAATATTCATGGTAAAAATTATCCCTTAAGTATGCAGGTTAGGCCTTGGCCCAACAATTTTTTAAGCCTGGAAGTCCTTGGATTAATATATCAGATACCAATGAATAGTAAAGAAAAAATAGTTACGGTAAAATCCTTCATTAAAGCATCAATTTAGGTTATAAATACAGGGACATGTTTACAATTCAGAAACAATGCCTCTTCATTCAAAAATGGAATAATAAAATGAAATGTCAAAACTTATGGTTATACTTTGGAGTTATCACAGGATTTTTATGTGGATTCACCTATTTTGCTGTTGCAGTTTATAACCATTCACCAAGCAGATACCACTCATCTAATACTAATCCGCTCTATATCCAAGCAGGAACAACAAGATGATAAAAAAAACTTTTAAAAATAAATTACTACAATTCGTTATTGGATTTGTCTATGGATTGGTACTATGGGGTTGTACCTTAATGATTTTGTTACTTCTTAATTAGGTTGGGCCAAGACGATGAGCCATCAGTCTAAACATAAACCCCGTCTTTGCGCCCAAGCATCAGGCACGTCATCCCAAGCATCAGGACACGTCATCCCAAGCATCAGACACGTCATCCCAAGCATCAGACACGTCATCCCAAGCATCAAACACGTCATCCCAAGCATAAGACAAGTCATCC
>JBAZRP010000161.1:0-4364 GCA_041662885.1 Legionella sp. | reverse complement strand
TGTTGCAGTCAAAGATAAACACCACTATAACAGTGCTTCCCTTCTTAAAAAATACCACTATCTTGACATACTTGCTCAATACATACAGATACGCCGGCTTGAAAACCAAGAAGACATTGCCACACAAAAGGTTAAGGATTTACCTATCAACCTTCACAATCGGATCCTTAAATTTAGCGAAGTGCCTAAAATACAAGTAGCAGGTACAACAGCACATCCAGTTGACACCTATCTAACGATAAAAGAAATTCTCGACAGCCCAAAAGAAGTACTGACCCCTTATGAACAATCCTTAATAAAACCTATTGAGGAAAAATTCCCTGATTTCAAAAACATCTACTTCCAAAATAAAAACACCCCTCATACAAATTCTGATGCAGATACAAACACTTTGTTACTCATTGCCGCCCTTGCTGAAATTCACGATTTGGCACATATCGAGCAGTATCATCAATTCGCGCAAAAATTAACGAAACTATTTGATTCGTATGTCTATGTGCTCGACTATTTTAAAAAGCACGCACGCACTGATTCAAAACAGCCCATCCATGACCTGTGTTTGTTTGAACTGCCTAAAAAATCCTTATCCAACAGAGAGTATTGGATAGAACTTGCGCTTCAATTTGGGCCAGAGGCTACACAATACCTTGCCAATGCGGAAAAAATAAATCCATTCCTACAACAAGATGAATACAGCTTGCAACAACTGGGACTTAGTTCCGAACTGAATCGCGTTGCGCGTATTGCTGCTAATATAAGCTACTCTCGAAGCAAAGAACACCCACAACTGGCTGCCTTGTGTTTGCGGTTCACTGCCTCATCAGAAGCATTTGATAAAAGTCTAAACATCATCCAAAAGCGACTAAAATCTTTTGATTATTTGCCCGATATCACCATATTTGGTGCTGATATTGATAGTAAACTCGGTCAATACACCTTTAGTAAATTGCCCGTAGGCGATCTGGACGGCTTTTTTCTTGGTGAATATACCTCCTGTTGTCAATCAATGGGAAAGCAAGCAGAAACCTCTGTCATACACGGCATGACCTCACCTTATTCCGGATTTTATGTGGTGCGACGTGCCAATAAAATTATTGCCCAATCCTGGGTTTGGATAGCAGATAATGGTGATGTAGTTTTTGACTCATGGGAATTTATTAATCAACACGAGGGACATATCTATAAACCCTTTATTTTAAAAGCTGCCGAACATTTCTTACAGTATGGTTTTCGTAGAGTGCTCATTGGTATAGGTGGCAAAACACCAAATATGGGATTATCAACAACGGAGTGTCCGGCACAATTTCCTCCATACAATCAAGTCTATTCTGATGCCAAAAATCAGTTCTTGATTGCAGACAACTCTGCGTGTTCTCCTTATAAAGAATTTGCCAACAGACACAGCGCATATGCATCCTGGATTCAAGAAGGTTTGGATAATGACACTATCCTGGATAAAATATCAGAACAGATTGTTTCTCACCATCTGTCCTTTGATAACTTCATCAATCTGATACGCTTTTTTCACCTCTACCAACAGAAGATTTTATTCCACACCGGTGCAGCACATAAAACGCTTTTCACAAACGCTCTAGCAGCTTATGGGCGTTTAATGAACCCACTGTATACATTAATCATCAAAGACGATAACACGCTACTTGATATACTTACCTCTTATGACGATTACACCTTAGTAGACAGTATACTGCATCAGGCCAATGACTTTGAGTCTTCCATCAAGCACTTAATGCACTGCGCCATAAGAAATGATGCCAGCAAAATACTTGGCTTTTTGTATTCCATCCATCCTCAAGCAGAAGATGCCAATGCATTAGCTGCGATAAGTAGCCAAAATGCCCCTTCCTTATTATTTGCTGCTGTCGAACATAATGCACAAGCATGCGCTTGCTTTATCATATCTAAAATTACCGATGAACAGCTAATTACTTTAATGCAACAAACCAACCAAGGCAATGAAAGTATTATGCATTATTTAGCCAAAAATAATGCTGTAGCAATTTATGATAAGATAATAAAAAAAGTTGATATATCTACTCAGTTACGTCCATTCATAATAGCAGAATATTTTAATATTATACAAAAAGCCTTAAAATACAACTCTATTGATTTTTGCCGTGCATTCACACGAACTCTAGACTTTACCTCTATTTCCAAAACCTTCATTTGGACTGCGTTAGATAAGTATCCTCGCACATGCGGTCTCGAAGCATTTACCTGGATTCAGGAGCAATTCATAAATAAATATGAGTGGCTGAACTATTTGCAACTAGAAAAATCCAGTGAAACTATTATGCATGGAGTACTAAATAAAGGTTATTTTTCTTTGGCACTACACCTATTAAAGGACTTTAAAGACACCAACGATTGTGAATACATTCATCCGTTATTATTAGGCAAAGGCGCCGCCTATAGTCCTATCGGAGCGCTTAAGTACTGCCCTGTAAATGAACCACAAGAACTACAAATGTTTTTTACGAAAATTTTGCAGATATACGACCATCATCCCGACAAACTCATCGAACTTCTTTCTGAAAATAACTACGCAGCCTTTCAGGCCATTTTTGCATCACAAAATTTCGAACTGTTTGAGACACTATTAAATAATCTCTGTCACAAAACCACCAATTATTCACCCTTTTATAACACCAGAAAAAAAACCGATACTATTCTCAATGCTCTGCTCACTTCAAATGACTCTGATAGCTACATGCCAAGAAATATCCCTTTAAACGCCCTAAAGAAATTTATAGACATCCTATTTCGTTATTGCACAAAGGCGGATAAAGAAAATTTAATCCTGCAGTTGGATTATAATGTTATTACTGGTGACGTATTAGAACACCTGTTAGCACGCATCAACGCCAAGAATAACCCTGCTTTTTTAGACAGGTGGACGCGACTGGATGAGGAGAGTCCTTTACATACTATTTTGCGACAACAGAATAACCATGATATTAAATTTTACCAAATATTTTTTGAGTATGTGACTACCCAGCATACAAAAAGAGGTATCCAAACATTTTTATTAAACCAATGGAATGAGCTTTCTACTGAAAAAATTATCTATAGCAATCCATTCTTATTCTGTATGATATATTCATTATTTGAAAAACAAGAAGATGCCGTAGCGCGACTATTAAAAGAAAAACTTCAATTCGACTTTAATAACTCCTTTTATCTATATAGTAATTATCAACTTTATATTTATGAATGTACTAAAAAGTCACCAAAAACCCAGCAAAATAACATGAGCGTACTGTTATGGAGTATGTTGCTACAAATGATGATTGCATATAATACTGAAGGTAACATGCTGCTTTCAAAGATCATAATGAATGTGCTCAACCCAATGATACAAGCAATCCAAATCAACAATTCTGATGCCTTATCTGTATTCAAACTAGAGCATCCCAGTGACTTGGCCATTCTTAACTTTTACCTACAACAAGACCAATTAGACGCTGAAGGAGTTGCTCATGCAATTAAATTAATACTTATTAATTGCACTCAAGAACAACGCCTCGAATTAATCAAAACCTATCATGAAAAATTATCCGGACGCTATAAAGACGCCATCATGACAGAACTTGAAACCTATGTTGCTTCCCTGGAAAGGTTGAACATCCTTATGGACTTGAAGTCAGAACGTGCATTAGTTGTTGAACCAAAAAAGACCGCCAGCTTTTTTCCCAATGCATCTGATAAACGCTCAGAATTAGGCGCGCTATTAGAACCGATAGACGCAAATAACGTGGTCTATGTTGACCACAAATACCAATGGCTGTATATCACCACTAAAGAAATCAATAATGCCTGGGACAAAGTACTTGAAATTTTGAGTGCAAAAGCCCAAACAACAAATGCTGCTCCACATCAATCCTTGGAAATAATATTAAAATACCAACAAAAAATGCTGGACTTAGATAATCGAGACGCAGAAAAAAGATCGGGTCGTACTACTGCTATAGGTCTTTAAAACTAACTTGGCCCAAGTCGACCCGTTGATTGAGATGGAAAAACGGGGGTAATCCTTTTAATTGTTACATAATTGACTAAATAAACAATTTCATGCATAATTCCACATCACAACGACCTAACGATGACCATGACTAGGAAGTGCTATCTTGTTTAACAGAAAAAGAAATACCAACAAACTAAAAAACCAGGAACAATCACCTTTCTCAATAGAGGATATTTTCAATGCTAATGGAGTAGATAGACACCTTAAAGATGGAAGTATCATCAATCAGCTTATTATCGACCCTGCCAAACGCGGTGCATTTTTTGAAGAGCACCCTGATTTACTCAATCTATTGAAACGATAACCAGTCAATCCTTTAGTA
>JBAZRP010000160.1:0-4408 GCA_041662885.1 Legionella sp. | reverse complement strand
CAATTTTTTTCTGGAAATACTTGGATCAGGTAATTTAGAAAAATATACGTCAAATCCTACGTACCCAGCCTCATGCATCATGCCACCTCATCTAAATTCAAATGTGGCATTTGATCTTATTTCTTACTGTTCGTCAAATAAATCGAAATCTAATAACCATATTGTTGAGCCAAGGCCCAACCTACAGCAGAGTGATCAAATTATAATGCGACAGCCGTGCTATAATAATTCAGCAATCTGGTCAAGCATTATGGATTAGCGCATAATCTATCATTGATATATTAATTGAGAAAGGTTATGCCTATTGCGGTTATTATTTTATTAATTACCTTATTTACTATAGCTTTTCGAAGAATTGGCAAAGTTATTATTCCTATTTGGTTGATAATGACCGGCGGAGCTTTATTCGCTCTATTATTTCAACAAATAACGCCATTACAAGCGCTAAAGGCCATAGAGCCTGATGTAATGCTTTATTTATTTGGTGTATTTTTTATTGCTCAGGCAGCAGAGGAAAGCGGCTATTTAGAGCATTTCACCCATAAGCTGTTCTACCATGCCAAGACAGGTAAACACGTTTTATTTGTAATAATCTTTGTATTAGGTTTCAGTGCATCGTTACTCATGAACGACACTATTGCCATTGTTGGAACGCCCATTATTCTTCATTTATGCAAATCACACAAAGCCTTAATCAAACCGTTACTTTATGCGCTTGCTTTCTCCATTACCATTAGCAGTGTGGTAAGTCCAATAGGAAATCCACAAAATTTATTAATCGCTGTAAAGGGAGGAATGACTGATCCTTTTATGGATTTTTTTAAGATGTTAGCATTACCCTCCTTGTTAAATCTGATTATTTGCTACTTGGTTCTTAGTTATATTTTTAAGGACCAATTACGTCTAACAATTGAAAAGACTGGTAAATCAGAGTTTAAAGATAATCAAACAGTGAACTTGGTTAGGATTAGTTTGATGTTTATGATTACTCTCGTTGCCACAAAAATTATCCTAAATATTTTTAATCCAGCATTTAAAATTAATTTCAGCTATATAGCGATTATTGCTGCTTTACCTCTGTTATGCAGTAAACAAAAATGGTTTTACTTAAAAAACCTTGATTGGGGTACATTAATCTTTTTTGTCAGTACATTTATTCTGATGCAATCCGTATGGGATAGTGGATTTTTACAAAATAATATCAATTACTATCAAATTTCATTTGAAAAACCGGCTATCATTTGGATAACAAGCATAATTTTGAGTCAATTTATATCTAATGTTCCTCTAGTTGCTTTATATGTACCATTAATAATGCATCAATCTCCCACTAATTATAAGTTATTAACCTTGGCTGCAGGAAGCACTATCGCGGGCAACTTATCCATAATAGGTGCTGCGTCGAATATAATTATCATACAAAATTGTGAGAAGAGAGGAATTAGAGGGTTTGATTTTTTTGAATTTATAAAATTGGGTGCTCCTCTAACCTTAATTAATGTGCTTATCTATTATTTTCTCCTCAGAGGATAATGGGGAAAATAAGTTGTCAACACACCTTAGGAAAACTGAGCCCAAAAGTAACCATAATAGTTACAACCATCTACATTATTTGTATAATGTGCGCTCTTTAGCAGCATTATGCTATTTTTTCATCTGACAAATAACGTTACAGAGCTCCCTGCATTAAGCACACAAGAAATACAATTTGCCAATTAGCAAAGTTGGACCTTGATGTTTAGTGAAGGGATCTAAATCCCTTCACTAAACATCAAATGCTCCCTTCTCCCCTAACAAACTATTGTTATCCATCCCTGAATCCCAACAATTTGTCTTAAATAGAAGCAGTTTGAGAATAAGCACAAAATGACATACAATAAGCCACACTAAAGACAAAATAATCAATATGAAATTAAATGATCTACAAAAAAGTAAAATTAATTACCTGGTACATGCAGTTCAAGTGCGACTTAGTAATACCAAACTCGAAGTTCCACATGACTTTAGTAGTTTAAAAAGCTGCATATTACTCAAAGAACTAAAACAGGAACTGGATTTTATTACCACATCCTTGTCTTTCGATAACTTTGTGACAACTTTTACACAACGCTGCCGGGAAAGAGCGGATGATGAACAAGAGCGGGCTTTAAATCTTAGTGTGATGGCTAATACCCCGATCAATGCGCTTTATTGGAATATAACAACTATTCTATTTCCTACTAATACACTGCAAATAATGCTTCCCCATGTCAGGCAGCAATTAAAACTTATTAAGCCTCAGGAAATACCTACAGCATTGATGCTGGATAAGAGTCTGTCATTTTTTAAAAAACCACTCTTTGAAATAAAATTAGACGCCATGACCGCCCTCACCTTTGCAGACATACCGCACTGTGTTATTGCAGATAATCTTCTAGTGGATATGCGGGATTTAAGCCCATTAGATCTTGCAGCACAATGGCATCTGTATCATACCTTATCAGAGCAGTTTCCAGCGCTTGCCAGGAAAATGTACAACCATAATGCCGCCTTTCAATCATTAGAAGCAGACATCTTAATTTTAAATCAAAAAGGACAAAGTCCTAAAGAGGCTATTAAACAAGCTATTCGAGGGCTCACACTAGGCGGGAGACCAAACAGTGAAGACGCAGGAATATCTGCCCAAATAGCGTATTTACAGTTTCTGGAATATTTTGATAACTTACCAAAAACACTACAAGAAACCCTTGGGCTTTTAAAAGGTACAGATAAAACCCTAGCAGAGACAATTGCGCTTTTAAGATACGGCGGATGCGTTCTTGAAGTTGCCAATTTGTTTGTTTTGGTGCTAGAACATAACAAAAACAACCCTTTATTAAATGCATCACCTGTGTTTAAAAACGATGACCTGACACTACTGTATGAAAAATACGAAAATCAGTCACTACCTTCTACCAATGACCGCAACCTAAAGACCTCACTACCAAAGGTGCTACTACTTGATACCATGAAAAGCGTGGTGCCAAAAAATCTCGAGGACTTACTTAGTCTGCTCCTTAGTTTTAACCCAAATTGGTACGTGAACTTCTTCTTAAATGCCAACCTGGAACAAGTGAATAATATCCTTGGGGCTTTAAAGACCGCCATACAACAGGAATATTTTTCATCAGAACGTATTGATGCCTTACTCCTTAGCGTTACTAAAAAATGGGGTTTAGCAGAAGGACTTTTATTAGCAGCAGCCACTAATACCCCAGAAAAAGTAATAAGTTTACTAAAATCCTTCAGTGACACAGAGCGACTTGCAGCAATTTTAACGAAAGATATTAATGGGTTAACCGCATTGCACCATACTGCCCACACTCCAGAAATATTTAAAATACTACTTACTTTTGTGCCTGAAACAGAGCGACTAATAGCAACTCAAATACACGATATATATGGCCAAGAGGTATTGCATTATGCTGCACGCCATCCAGGAACATTACAAATACTACTTAACCTTTACTCTGAAACAGGACGACAGGAAGTCATTCAAAAAAAGAAAAATTATGGCCGAACTCTATTACATTATGCGGATCGCAATCCACAATCCTTACAAATAATGCTTAACTTTTTGCCTAGAACAAAGCAACAGGCGGCAATTCAAACAAAGGATATTAATGGGTTAACCTTATTGCATCTTGCTGCCGATGTTCCAAAATCCTTACAAATACTACTTGATTTTTTCCCTAAAACTGAGCGACTGGCAGCAATTCAAACAATAGATAATTATGGCCGAATGGTCTTATACTATGCTTCATACACTTCAGAGTCATTCGTGGTTCTACTTAGCAGTTTACCTGAAGCAGACCAACTCGCTGCGGTTCAAACTCAATACACTGATTATCGTACTTTCCTGGATGAATTGATAATAAATACAGAGTGGCGTGCGAACATCCTGCCGACTTTACCCGTTCTAAGACTATATTGCACGATTCATGATGCTGTTTCACCTTATATAAACACTAAAAGACCCACCTCCCCCACTTTATTCTCCAACAACCCAAACCTTGGCAATGCAAATGAATTGATCACAGAACTTAAAGCGTCTACGTCACTAGAGCAAATGCAACTCACTGTATTTTCCATGCTGACAGAAAACAAAAATGACTCATCAATACTGGATCATGCACTTTTATCTGCCTTAATCCCCTCAGATTTAGCTACAGCACGATACTCACGCAAACTCCAGGCCTTAGAAGAGCTGTGGAGTATGAGTCAACAGCAAATGGCCTATGAGATACCGTTTAAAATTTGATGGAATTTAGGGAGCCAAGTCGATTTTAATCAACTCAAAGCCTAATTAAAGCTCTCTTCTCCCCTCGGGTAGAAGGTGCCCGTAAGGCGGATGAGAGAATTTGCTGGGCTTGTCAGCCTTGCTTTACGT
>JBAZRP010000159.1:0-4445 GCA_041662885.1 Legionella sp. | reverse complement strand
TCTAAATCTTATTAAAAAGGATACTTCAAGAAAAGCAAGCGTGAAACGCAAGCGTTTTATGGCTGCATTAGAGGACGATTTCAGAGAAACGATTATTAGGCAAGTAATTTAAGATGCGTTTGCCCTGCACCATACTCCATGGGGTAGTAAAGCACATTAGTTTGCATTAAAATAGCGGATTGTTAGTAAATATATCAAAAATCAATGCCATCGGAGATTTATATGAAAGTAAATAGTAAAATTATTCAGGTATTAGAATCAGCACTTAATAGCTAAAATAGTGTTGCACTGCACAATTTAATGGAAAAGCCGGATAATAAAGCTCTGGTTGAAAAGCTTTTAAATCAATTAAAACAGTTTCAGGCAACAGGCCAACCTTTTGTGATTTTCTTTCAACCGGGAGCGGGCGCACCTGTACAAAATTATATTTCTTTATGGATGAGTGAGAACTTGGGTGGATGCACTGGGGAATTATGTGCTATCTCAGGGCTTGATATACAACGTGTAGTTATCAATTCCATGAACGCTAATGAGCAAGCTTCTGCAAACGCTAAGATTTTAGTTGATAAAAAAACTGACGTAAGCAACACTCCAATATTTAATGATCCTGATTGTGTGTTCGCAATCATATTTGAAATAGCTTCTGAGTTAAAAACTGTAAACGAACGTGTTGCTTATCTTCCTCATGCTGTGGTTTGTAGTTCTGAAGGAGTGGTTATGGCATCCATAGAAAATACCCCTAAAATCAGTGGACAGGCAAGAGACTCAAAAGAATACTTAGCTGAAATCCTTGCTTCAGTGGGAACTGCAAAAGTAGCGACACAATCGTCCACTTCTGTAGTATTAGGTATGTTTGGAAATAAAAAGCAAAAAATTGATGAGGATAAGCAGTCATCACAAGATCAGCCAAAAATATAAGTGGAAAAGATCGCACGCGTGCCTTCTCCCGCAAAGCAGGAGAAGGGAGCTTCGATTGAGATCGAAAAACGAGTCGATACTTCAGGGCCTTGGCCCAACATTATCTAATACGAGCCTACATACACCTACACTTACGGACTCGCACATAAAAATTATGCCATGGTCATTTTCATAATCTATTAGCCATACTCATATCCTCATCATCATCGTCAATGATGTCATCATCTTCTAAATTTTCTTGTTGTCCATTTTGGGCCAAGAGTTTTATGAAGCCTTGTAATTCCTGTTCCACATGTCTATGTTTGGTCTTCTCATGAAAAGCCAAACATATTTTCACGAGTTTTTGTTCCAATTCCATGATTTTCTGTACATTATCTCCCTGCTCATTGGTTCTTCGGGCTCGTAAATCCCAAATTATTTGCATTATTGCTTTATGATCGATGTACAGTCCGCGATCTATGAAATCATCTACTATTGGATGTAATTGGTTGAAGGGTAGATACATCATTAATGGCCTAAACGTTTGATTGATTGCTAATTGATACCGATTATGAGGTGAAATAGCACGTAATAATATATCGAAATATTCATGATTAGCATTTTGGTACAATTGATGCAGATCATTTGCAGGAATATTTTTGAAAAATTGAATCACTAAGCGTTCGGCATTTGTATTATGCCAAATTCTGGATTTGTGATTGGAATTATTTTTATTGGTTGTAAAAAATGGACTCGTTGAATTATTGTTTGCAGTTGATTTATTAGCATTTTGTATTCGAGTCATTTCTGGAGTCAGACTGAGTACTTTTAAAAGATCATGCATGTTCTTGGAAGCAATTGCGCCATAAATTTTATTATTAAGCATAACGCTGGACTGAACTGGGAGTGGTGGACGCGACATAGGTGCAGAAATTGCAGCAATAGTTGGCTGAGTATCAGTTGGAATAATAGCTGGAACAAGATCGGATTGGTTTTGTTCCATTGGCTGATTGTTTTGATTTGTAGAATTAATTTGCATTAATAAAGAATCCAAAAATTGGTTTGCTAGTGCAACAGCATCAATAGATAGATCTTTTTCCGCCAGTGGGGGTGGTAAACCGGAATCATAGTCTTGAATATCAATATCAAAATCATTGTTATTAGTATTTAAACTAATTTCAGTTTTAGCTCTTAAATCCGATGCCCAAGTACCATAACCCTCAAGGTTATTCGCATATCCTCTTAGCGTTTGTTTTAGGGTATCGCTCATGGGTGTGGCGATTCTTGTCAGGAGTGTTTGAAAAGAATCATTTAAATGCGTATGACTTTCTTTAAAAGTTATAAAATAATTCTTGATGTTACTAATAATTGTATCTTCACTCCGATTAGAGTGTTCTAGTGCTATTCCAAGCAATAATTTTATCTGTTTGATACTGCATCTATAGGTATTCCATAATGATACAATTCCAATTAAGAATTGATGAGCATGCTCCGGGGAAACATTGTCTTTGGTGCATTTTTCCAGGATTTGATCTACATAGGGTCCTAATATATCAATATTTGTTATAGATCGTTTTATTATCAATCCATTTAAGCCATAAACCATATTAGCAGATAAGGGAATAGAGTCATTCTCGGGTTCGTATCGGTAACGAATTAGACCCAATAAATCTTTAGCATCTATATTTCCGTTTACACGTTCATGTAATGCAATGACGCCTAAATCATGTATGGGCATAGCAACATTGCTGAAGGGCACTTTGGAATTTCTAGGAATATCTTTAAATAAAGCCTGTATATTAGCCATATCTAATTGACCATCGAGCAATTTGGATTTGCATAAAGATGCCAAGCAGTTCATAAAATAATATATTACTCTATGATCTACTTTTTGGATGCTTAGGAGATCTGTAGCGAGATTATTAAAAACAGTACATCTAAATAAACCATCACAAGGATCAATTTTACCGGCTTTAGTAAGCATACTAAGCCCTAGCAAACTCATTTTTGCAAGAGGATTAGAAATTCTATCTCTTCCTTTGAGTTGTTTTAACATATACTCAAGTGACTCAGCCGTTAAATGAACACGAGAAAAACGTGCAAGATTACCGCAATCACTTAATAATCTACTGATTTGAAACTGTATATTATTTTTAGTTTCAAAAGCCCATTCGTGTAAATCTTCTGCTTTTGTTTCTTTCAAGCATTCGCGTAAGCGTGTAAATGCATTACTTACTGCATTACAGAATTCCTTTGAATTTATCAGGTCTTCCTTAGTGCCTATGCTTGTTTTGACTAATTTTTCCAGGGTCAGGGCCACATCCATTAGGGCTATACCATGGTTAGCACTGGTTTTATAGCGCTTATTAGAACTGGTATCGTATTTATCATTTGTATGCTTGTACATATATTACGTCTCGAATCAAATCTAAAAATGCCGCAAATATACACTATGATAATTATTGCGGCAATGGCTGACCCTTGGGCAGTACGAGCTCTCCCCACCCCGTCAGCCTGAACTATGTAGTGACGTATTTACCTTGGTCTAAAAAAGGTAATTAAGCCCTAATCGAATTAGTTGTGTTGGATTGCTCCAGGTATATTCTGTTTGAAACGGTGGATTGGGATTTACTGGATTGGCAATTGCAGTTATTGAACCCAGATCGTAATACAAATATTCCAATTTCACGGACCACATTTGTCTTGGTGCCCATTCAACTCCTCCACCAGCAGTCCATCCTGTTTGTGTTGCAGAAACTGAAGAAGGATATTGGCTAGTGCCGTAATTGCCAGGGATGAAATTCACATTAGCCATTTCTTTGATAGAACCATAGGCCAGTCCACCAGTACCATAAAGGAATATGAAGTCTGTTGGGGTATATCCAAGGCGACCGCGTAAAGTACCAAACCAATTTGTTTCTTGTTGGGTAGAAAGGATGTTATTAAAGACTTCGAAATGCTCAACGGCATTGCCAACTCCATCTCCAGTGGTAGCACCTTTTAAAGAATTCCAGTTAATATCTGTTTCCAATCCAAGATATACTTGTGGGTAGGCGCTTAATTGCCAGTTGTAACCTATTTGTCCACCAAAAACACCGCTGGACATAGATACGGACAAGGATGCTGGTTGCATGGTTCCATAACCAATAGGTAGTTGAGCAGGTAAGGGGAGAGGTACAATTTGCGTATTTGCATTGGCCCAAGAATACCCTCCATTTATACCTGCATAAAAACCAGGCCAGCTTGTTGTTGCCGTGGGGAGTTCTTTAATGCCTGATGTTCCTGCAATTGAAAACGTACTGATAAAAAGCAGGCTCAAGCTTGGTAGCATCCAACGGTGCTTCATGTTACTTAAAAACATAGCATATCCTTTTGTAGTTTAAATGACTGCGTGCCAATTTTTTTCCCTTAGATGAGGAGTTAGGGCGTGTTTACAATTCAATTTTCTACGTCCCGCGGCTTGTCCGCGGGATCCAGTCGGTTCTGGATTTATGCAACAAGACTTTGCTTTATTCAAAATCTCTGGATCCCGCGGACAAGCCGCGGGA
>JBAZRP010000158.1:0-4527 GCA_041662885.1 Legionella sp. | reverse complement strand
ACGTGGCTTGTTATTAAGGATTGTTTCTATGCTGACCAAAATGACTCGGACCCCTACGGTAACGCAGGCGGGCACGCATACGTTCACGTGAATGAATTTTTTTATGTTTTAATTTTTTAAAAACTATCACTAAGTTTCATGAGAACAAAACCCTGGCATTAATATCTTTTGTCTAATTGTTTAAAATTTAGATGATCTTGCCCTGGGTGAAAGTCCCTCAGGATAAACTACTTAATGTCCTGCCATGTATCTGGCTGGAAATATCTTTTGTCCACTTAACCTCCAGTCGTATTATTCATTCCACAGATGATACTCCTGACGCATAAGGAGTCCGAATATGCTGAATTGCCCAAGGCTGTGGCAAATATTGTCTGATCTATTCTATCAGCAATTAGTAAAGTATCTCCTTTTGTTAACATGTGACAAACCTGAGCTATTGCCTTAGGTCTATCGGAAATTTCCAAAGCATTAGGAATTTCAGATAAGATATAAGAACGGGCAAGTGCAGGATTTGGAATGTTTGTATATGAATCTGAAACGATTACGATATCAGCGTAAGTAGAGGCCTCTTTACCCATAGCCTTGCTTTTCGCCTGATTTACATTAATTTCAGGTCCAAATAATACATATAATTTGTTTTTAGTAAAATTTCGGCATGCTTTTAACGCAGCTTTGATAGCGTTAGGGGTATGAGCAAAATCAATAACCACACGACCCCCTGAAGGCGTAAATCCTACAGTATTTAATCTTCCTTCTACTTCTTTTAATTGAGGAATGCAGGCTAAAGCTTGTTCAACAGCAACTCCAGAAGAAATGATAATACCTAAACTAGTCAGGGCGTTATAGGCTTGAAATAATCCTGGAAGATTAAGTTGGGTAGAGTACGTTTTGCTTTCAATTTCTAAAATTAACTCTTGACCAGATGCATTTTTAATTACTTGCTTCAGGCGCAATTCTTTTCCCTTGAGTCCAAAGGAGATAATGTGATGCTTTTTATTTTTGCATATTTGATAAGCTCTCTCAAACCAATCCGAGTCAGCATTCAAGACAGCATAAGAGCCAGACTCAAGTACTTCATCAAAAAGTCGCATTTTTACTTGAAAATATGTCTCCATGTTTTTATGAAAGTCTAAATGTTCCTGTGTTACATTGGTGAACGCTCCAATAGATGCAGGTATTCCACTAAGCCTGTAATCATACAATGCGTGCGAAGTAGCTTCTGCAGCAACATGGTTAACACCCTTTGAAGGAAGACATTGGAGAATATCATGCATGGAGAGGGTGTCTGGTACAGTAATGTTTTCATTGGGCGACCATATCATGCTTCCATCACTACATTGAGCCCCTAAAGTTCCAATGGAACAAGAAGGCTTTCCTAACATTGCCCAAATCATACTACAAAAATTGGCTGTAGATGTTTTGCCATCTGTTCCAGTGATCAAAGCTATCATATTTGGATACAATCCAGCGAGAAATCGTCCGTACAGCATACCCAATATTTTTAAGGGTTGTTTATGTCTGATAACCAAGACGTTTTCTGACACGTGAACCTCAGGTGTCGTTAAAATGCATTTAGCACCATTTTGTATTGCCAAGGAAATAAAATCACGGCCGTCTAAACGGAATCCCATACGCTTTGAATCTACGGTTTCGCTTTCATCTGCTACATATAAAAATCCAGGTTGACATAAATTGGGATCGACCTGAATTCCATTGATTTCAATAGGTTGCAACTTTTTGGAATTAATTATTCCAGGAATATTATAAAACAAGATTTTTAAGTCCATAGTGCTTCCATGATATTCACTATATCTTAGTTTAATACATATTTTATTCCTTTGCTGGTTATAACTTAAAAATTCATTTATGAGCCTTGGGCCAAGTTAGTTTTTAAAGCGCTCTAGCAGCCGTAAGATTTGTTCTCTTTTCTGCGTCTCGATTATCTAAGGCCATCATTTTTTGTTGGTATTTTAATAGTGTTTCCAAGGATTGATGTGGCGCAGCATTTGTTGTTTGGGCTTTTGCACTCAAAATTTCAAGTACTTTGTCCCAGGTGTTATTGATTTCTTTAGTGGTGATATACAGCCATTGGTATTTGTCGTTAACATAGACCACATTATTTGCGTCTATCGGTTCTAATAGCGCGCCTAATTCTGAGCGTTTATCAGATGCATTAGGAAAAAAGCTGGCGGTCTTTTTGGGTTCAACAACTAATGCACGTTCTGACTTCAAGTCCATAAGGATGTTCAGCTTTTCCAGGGAAGCGACATAGGTTTCAAGTTCTGTCATGATGGCGTCCTTATAACGGCCGGTTAATTTTTCATGATAGGTGTTGATTAATTCAAGGCGTTGTTCTTGAGTGCAATTGATAAGTATTAATTTGATGGCATGAGCAACTCTTTCTGCGTCTAATTGGTCTTGTTGTAGGTAGAAGGTAAGGATGGCCAAGTCACTCGGATGCTCTAGTTTGAATACAGATAAGGCATCAGAATTGTTGATTTGGATTGCTTGTATCATTGGGTTGAGTACATTCATTATGGCATCTTTAAAGTACGTATGACCTTCAGTATTATATGCAATCATCATTTGTAGCAACATACTCCATAACAGTACGTTCATGTTATTTTGCTGGTTTTCTGTTGGCTTTTCAGTACATTCATCAATATAGTTATGATAATTAGCATATAGATAAAAGGAGTTCTTAAAGTCGAATTGAAGTTTTTCTTTTAATAGTCGCGCTACGGCATCTTCTTGCTTTTTAAATAATGCATATATCATACGGAATAAGAATGGATTTTTATAGATCATTTTTTCAGTAGAAAGCTCAGTCCATTGGTTTAATAAATATGTTTGCATACCTCTTTTTGTATGCTGGTTTGTCATATACTTAAAAAATATTTGGTAGAATTTAATATCATGGATATTCTGTTGTCGCAAAATAGCATGTAAAGGACTCTCCTTATCCAGTCGCGTCCACCTGTCTAAAAAAGCAAGATTCTTCTTGGCTTTGATTCGTGCCAACATGTGTTCTAATACGTCACCAGTAATAACATTATAATCCAAATGCAGGATTAATTTTACTTTATCCGCCTTTGTGCAATAACGAAATAGGATGTCTATAAATTTCTTTAGGGCGTTTAAAGGAATATTTCTTGGCATATAAGAATAAGATTTATTTGAAGTGAGCACAGCATTGAGAATAGTATTGGTTTTTATCTTTGTGTCATAAAAGGGTGAGTAATTGGTTGTTTTGTGACAGATATTTTTTAATAGTGTCTCAAACAGTTCGAAGTTTTGTGAAGCAAAAATAGCCTGAAAGGCCGCGTAGTTACTTTTAGAAAGAAGTTCGATGAGTTTGTCGGGATGATGGTCGTATATCTGCAAAATTTTCGTAAAAAACATTTGTAGTTCTTGTGATTCATTTACAGGGCAGGACTCAAGCGCTTCGATAAGACCAGTGGCGTCTTTTTTGCCTAATAATAACGGATGAATGTGTTCACAATCATTGGTGTCCTTAAAGTCCTTTAATAGGTGTAGTGCCAAAGAAAAATAACCTTTTTTTAGTACTTTATACATAATAGTGTCATAGCAGTTTATTAGTTGCAAATAGTTCAGCCACTCATATTTATTTATGAATTGCTCCCGAATCCAGGTAAATGCTTCGAGACCGCATGCGCTAGGGTATCTATCGAACGCGGTCCAAATGAAGGTTATGGGAATTAAGGGAAAGTCTAGATTTCGTGCGAATGCACGGCAAAAATCAATTGAGTTGTATTCCAAGGCTTTGTGTATAATATCAAAACCATGTTTTTTTATGAATGAAGATAAGTGAGTAAATATATTAGCGTGTTCTATTATCTTATCATAAATTGCTACAGCATTATTTTTGGCTAAATAATGCATAATACTCTCATTGTTTTGGTTGGTTTGTTGCATTAAACCAACTAGCTGATTTTCGGTTATTTTAGATAAGATAAAGAAAACGCATGCTTTTGCATTATGTTCGACAGCAGCAAATAATAAGGAAGGGGCATTTGGGCTACTTATCGCGGTTAATGCATTAGCATTTTTTGCTTCAGGGTGGATGGAATACAAAAAGCCAAGTGTTTGGCTGGCATCGTTTCTTATGGCGCTGTGCATTAAGTGCTTTATGGAAGACTCAAAGTCATTGGCCTGATGCAGTATACTGTCTACTAAGGTGTAATCGTCATAAGACATAAGTGCATCAAGTAGCGTGCTATTGTCTTTGATGATTAATGTATACAGTGGGTTCATTGAACGCCCATAAGCTGCTATAGCGTTTGTGAAAAGCGTTTTATGTGCTGCACCGGTGTGGAATAAAATCTTCTGTTGGTAGAGGTGAAAAAAGCGTATCAGATTGATGAAGTCATCAAAGGACAAATGGTGAGAAACAATCTGTTCTGATATTTTATCCAGGATAGTGTCATTATCCAAACCTTCTTGAATCCAGGATGCATATGCGCTGTGTCTGTTGGCAAATTCTTTATAAGGAGAACACGCAGAGTT
>JBAZRP010000157.1:0-4612 GCA_041662885.1 Legionella sp. | reverse complement strand
AAAATCTACGTCTTTGCGAGCGCAGCGAAGCAATCCAGTGGCCTTACCTGTGCATCCAAGGCCACTGGATTGCTTCGCTGCGCTCGCAAAGACGACTTAATTACCTTAAGTAAGTGCCATTAGGGACCGTTATCTTAATTTGTTAACTAAAAAAACTATTGGAAGAAGAGCTGCCAGCAACAGCCTTTATTTAATCTGAGATACTTCTTAATAAAACCTTAAGCTTGTTTAAGTATAATATTTGAACACATTTCTGCGCATTTTAAAGAATCTTAAGAATACATGAAAATATCGTTTGCAACGGGGTTTAAACAATATCCATGGATTTGGGACTTTTTAGAAAGTGATTCTACTACTAATCGTTGGGAACCAGGTATTACATATACACATCAAAACATACAATTTCAATTTAAAAATACAATCATCCGCCGGGAAAGAAAGCTAAAAAATCGTGATCGCGGTTATGCTTATGAAGAAATAGATTCAAGGATTTTAGCAGGGGGTACATATGGCAGTGTTTACCTTATTAATTACACACTAAGTAAAAACAAAAATGGACTACCACATATTAGCAATAAAAATCGACTGGTAAAATTTCCGAAAGATGAAAAAACTAATTATACGCTTGAAAAGGTGCACAAGGAGTACATCAACAGCATTTTAACCGATCACTTACACATGAAAGAACCCAGCAATGGTGATTTGGTTATGAGAAGGATGCCTGGAGAAACTCTTGGGAAGTTTCTATCCTCAAAAAAATTAAATAGCAAGGAAGGGGTTAAATTACTGCTTGCGATTACCGAAGCTGTACAAGAACAATTAGTTCGCAAAGGACTTAATCATAATGATTTACACAAAAACAATATCATGGTCAACTACAATAAAGAAAACGGCACTTTTCAGATAAATATTATTGATTATGCTTTCGCAACAATAACTGTTCCCTACGAAATGGCAAAACTGCGAGTAGCTAAAGACTTGACACTATTACTTGAGTCTGTGTCCGCAGAACTTTTTCGTGATACGCTTAAGACAAATAGGGTTATTAAAAATCTTTCATCTAAATTTCTAAATACACCATTAGAGCAATTATGTGCACTTTTGAGTGTTTACTGTTTCGAAGCTCCATCAAAAGCCACACAAAAACCTCTGGATGAATTAGCCTGTTATATAATTGAGATTGCAAATCAGAATCGAAATGTAGCTTATAGTCTTATCTTAGAATTAAAGAAAGCACTTAAGGCATCTACTGCTGATAATCTTCATCCCTTGAGAGAGTTTGTTCTTTTCTGTCGAAATACCTTAATCAACGAAAATATTACAGAACCAGGATTTCCTGGAATCTGCTTTTTTGATGATTGTAAAAAGCAAATGGCATTTAATACAATTTTTGATTATTTTACAGCGCTTGAAAATAAAGCAAATTCTCTAAAGTTCTTCTGTACTAAAAAGGAGTCTGATCTATTACGAAAGATAGCAATACAACTACGCGAACAAACACTAATGGCAACACTACTACCACCAGCAGAACAAAGACAAGCCTTATTAGATTGCTCTAAAACATGCAAAGATTTATTGTCTCAAAATAAAACCTTACTTGATATTCACAGGGACATGAACTACTTATTAGCTGAAATAGCGGTTGTTTTATGCTCTCTTGTGGTTTTTTATCCAATTGCTGCGGGTATTAACTACTGTGTAAACGGTCACTTTATGTTTTTTGGAGAAACCAATACAGCACGTGGTGCCAAACAGCTAGAAAAGAATTTTTCGGAGTTAACATTGTAGTGCAGTCCGAGCCTTGCAAATAGGTTCTCATTTAGATGCCGGTATTTATAGAGACACCAATCTATAAGGCATTATTCACTTATTAGGATGATTTGACTTAGATGAGACTTGACCTTCATCTATTATTTTCTTCAAGTCAGTGCTTCCTGAAAACATCCTATAGACATAACCTTCTTTGTTGGCCAAAGCTTTGTTTTCAATTTCTTGGAGTCTTAACAGGGTAGCGTGGGTAGTATTTAATATCTCATTTATTGGTATATTGGTAAGTTCCAACTCAGTCTTTAATCGTTTCGCTAAAAAATAATTAGCCTCGCGATTAATTGCGCGAGATTTAGCAAAAAGTATAAATCCATGAGAAAAATCTATTATATTGCTCTCTGGATTAACATAGTTTTCTATCTTTTTAATATATTTATCCAAGTTTGAAATAATAGTAGCTCTGGTTCCATCAAGCAATGTTTCCGATTTGGTTGTATTAGATGAATTTTTGTGTACTTCAATGGTATCAAAAGTATCCTGTTCACTACTTATTAATCTCCCATCCCTTTCTTCAACAGATAAATGATGCACTACATTAGAAACGAGAATGCTTTTTAAACTGGTGGAGGACTCAACTAGCTTGTTCAATTCTAGCTCTGGACTTGATTGATCATAAGCTATAACAGAACAATCAATTAACCCGATATGTTCCAAATTCGAACAGCCAGATAATGTGCTTTGTAAATAAGCTGTTCCGATCATACCTAAGTAAAATCCTATAATATTAAGCTGTTTGAGTTTTGGTGATTGCTTTACTAAATTGAGAAATTCAGTCCATTCGTTGTTTGGTACATTCTGTAAATCTTTTAATAAGTCTCTAGATTCAATCCCCACCAAGGTCAGTGATTCCGTTCCATTCAGTAGTGCTTTTTTGGCCTCAGCCAAATTAGATACTTTCATACCAAGCTTCCTTTTGTGGATTTATATAAATGTAAGTGTAGTATATTATGCAAAAAATGAGCTAATTTGAATTTATATGTCTTATATTGTGGGAAAATAACCTTATCCAGAGAGTGGTGCGTCATCCTAAAGCACGTCATCCCGAGTGTCAGGTACATCATTACAAAGTACGTCATCTTAAAATACGTCATCTTAAAGTACGTCATTGTAAAGTACGTTATCTCGAGCATCAAATACGTCATCCCGAGCGTAGCGAGGGATCTCCTGACTGTGGCACAGTTAAAAAAGACACTCGAAAATTATGTGGTTATGATCAAATAGCTAAATATCTAATCCAACCATGGAAAGATTTAAACCAATCGATATGTTAGAAGTTGTGCCACAGTCAGGAGATCCCTCGCTACGCTCGGGATGACGTATCTGATGCTTGTGATGACGTATCTGATGCTCGTGATGACGTACTTTAAGAGTTACCTCTAGCAAACAGCCTCATTCGTTTCTCATAGTACAATCATTCACTCGTTTTGATTTAACAACTAAATAGGCAATGCTTTTTTCAATTTTTTTCAAAAAATCGGCAAAACTTCCCAGCTCATCAATACCCTGACTATAATATTCAGGACTATTTTTCTGGAAAAGAGAATAACGATTATCACTTGATAAGTTGATGTGGCTTTTATATTCAACACAGCAGCTGTTTTTACAAGCATTTAATTTTAGTAACAATTTATACGAGTCTTTAACTTCAGTATTAGTTAGCTCGGCAAGCGTATTGGCGAGTTTATCGATTGTAATATTTGACTGCTTTGTGGCAATTGCGTTGCTTGGTAGTGGTAATTTATATTTTCCATGAAATCGTTGATCGCAACACAGTACTGAAATTAGGTCCAATATTTTGGAAGCTGGATCGGATGGTGGTAGATCAGTTAAACGGGCACCGGTCTTTAAATAACGATTTACTTCTATTTCATAGAGCCCTTGTACTATTTCAATTAATGGAATTAAAGCCTCATTAACTTGAGCCTGCAATTTCTGGAAAAATTCATTTTCATTAATTGAATTGGAACCGTTACTTCTAATAATAACACCATGTTCCTTATCGAAGTAATAACCAATCATCTTAGCTGAAAAAGTAACCGGTATCATATAATTTTTTAAACTTTCTTCGTGGCTTTTACGGGAAATCATACACAGCATCTCTTTTAATGTTACAACATGAGCTATAAAGTGCGCGCATTGTAACGGACTTGTTCCAGTGTGTCATTAGTTCATGGGTGATTATCTTTGAACTATTTAAGAGGCTAAGTTATCATAAAAATTTGTTGTGATTTGGAGTCAATATATGACTGTTGTAATAAACAAAGTTGCTACGCACGAGGGCATTGAAAAATGCTTGGAAATACGTCGACACGTTTTTATTATCGGGCAGAAGGTACCTGTTAATGAGGAAATTGATGGTAAGGATAATGATAGTATTCACTATTTATTAAGTATAAATGAGAAACCTGCTGGTACAGCACGAGTGCGAATTATTACTGATTATGCAAAAATTGAGCGAGTTGCAATTTTAGATGAATACCAAGGCACAGGCCTGGGCTACAAAATTATGAGTTTCATCATCACAGATCTTAAATTGAATCCTAAAGTCGCACAGTTAAAACTAAGCTCTCAAACCCATGCGATCGCCTTTTATAAAAAACTAGGCTTTAGCGTATGTAGTGAGGAATACATGGATGCAAATATTCCACATAAAGATATGTATATGTTGGCTAGGTGAAGTATTATTTGATCTTCCCTCGAGTAGCCGTACACCTTGTTTAAGAGATATACTCTCATCAACAAGGAGTCGAAATGGTAAGAAATGTTTACACAAAAGAGTTCAAAA
>JBAZRP010000156.1:0-4631 GCA_041662885.1 Legionella sp. | reverse complement strand
GCTCTATTCGATTACATTGAAGTGTTTTACAATCGCAAACGCATCCATTCAACTTTAGGATTTCAAACCCCTACTGATTTTGGAGTGGCTGCATAATCTTGGTGTCCGGATTTTCGAGGCAGGATCATTCTTGTTTTAATGACAACAATAAATTGTACCTAATTGTTCCATATGAGTAAATAATATTACTGGATCTGAGCTTCAGCTATCTGCGCACGTGTCTCATTTAGTAATGTAAGGAACTTACCCCAACAGCACCTGTGATTATAGTTGGAACTAAGTCAGACTTGATGGTACAACCAAATACTGAGTTTATGAAACTCGTCGATCGTGGTTTGTGTGATAAAGTGTTTATCACCTCAGCAATAACTGGGGCAGGAGTAAGAGAGCTTTTTGCAGCCATGAGTCAGCTTTTTCCCGAACAAAAACAAACACCAATTGCTGAGACTGCGGTGAATACTGCTACTGCTGTTACGCTTGGATGTGATAAGGTAGACCTTAATCACGTTCGTGCCGCTAGATTAAAAATATTTGATAAAGGTTCTGTTTCAAAAAGTAATTCTAATAATGAATCACCTGAAGCCTCGCTAACTATATAACGAAAGTAAAGGGGGCAAGTTAAAGTCCCCTCACTTTAACGGATACTTTTAATTTCATATCAGGGTCGGACCCTTAGTAGCCATAATATGAAACTTAATTTCCAAACATTACATCCATAATCACTTCTATAGCAGAGACATCTCTATCTTCTGGTCTTTGGTTCTTGTAATAATATGCCAAACCATGCGAATCCGCTGACATCTCGTGTATTACATCTTTTTGGTACCCAATGATTTTTTCCTCATATGATTTAAATCCTTCTTTAACACCTATTCTGTAAGAATCTGGGAACATTTTTCCATCACAATGAAAATTAAGTAACTTAATTGTTTTATCGTATAACTGAAGAAATTGGGCTTTTTTTGACTGGCAATCACTAAAATCAGTTTCCTGTATCTGGTATTCATGATTTAGCGGTGGTGATTGATTTTTATATGCTTTGCTTACTGCTTCTTTGAATTCTTTGTGCTTAGCTTCCAGTTCATTATAGTGTTGAATTAATTTATTCAATCTATATTGAATAGGGTTTTCTTTAAATAGCCGTAAATCAATCACTTTCACGGCGGACTGGGATGATTTCTTATCTTTATCATCCGAAAGATGTGGATTATTATTTTTTTCAGCTCTAATAAATTCTTGAATATTTTGCAATACTGAATTATCGGTAATAGATTCTAGAAAAATGCGTCCCTTATTATCTACTAGTTTAGTATCTGCTCCGGCAAGTATCAGAATTTGCAAAAGTTCGATGTTATTTTTTTCGGCTGCTATATGAAGCGCGGAACATAGACAATAATCTTGTTGATTAATATCTGCACCATAAGCAATAAGCAGCCGCACTATTGGAGCATTACCAAGAAAAGTCGATAAAGCAAGATGACTAGAACGAATTAGTGGCTCGCCATATTCGCCTGGTGGAACTCCAGCCTCAAGTAAAAGCTCCACTATATTGATTCTATCTTTCATAATAGCCCATTTTAGAGGATCAAGGTCCACAAGATCCCAGATTTGATGTACATCATGATCTTCTGTGCTATTTCCTTCCTTAGCAATCCAAGATTTCATTAAACTAGTTAATAATATTTCATTGCCACAAACAGCTGCTATTGTACATGCCAATGAAATATCATGGTAGTTAAGCAACCCCTCTTGGTTAGCTTTAACCAAAAACTCAACAGATCCGAATGCAGCAGCATTGAGTATTGCTGCATAAGCTGAGTATTTATCAGTTTGAAAATATTTTTTAAAGAAACTAAGATGTACTAATTCTGCTTTATTATAACGGGCAGCCCACGCCATGAATGACGTTAGTCCTTTACCGTATTTTAAACGTAATTTAAACTCCTCTGAGGAGAAAGAACTCTCCAGCTCTTGGTTTGGAAAGTGAAAAAACAACTCGATAATTCGGCACTGTTCAATTATTTTCAAATTAGAAAATAGTGGATTTTTGCCATCAAAAATATCAGATACATTTTTAATCAATGTATCTATCTGTGTGAATGACTTACTGAAACCAAAGCGAACAAAATGCTCTGTTGGCGAGACTAACAATAAATAATCTAAAGGTCTATCAATAGCCCCGCGTTTCATTAGTGCAGCAACCATTGGCACATTACCATCTTTTGCATATAATTTTATTGGGATAATATTCTGATAATAACCATTAGGGTTAAGATCTGGTTTATCCCAAAAATCCATAAATGCAACTTTTGTATTACCCATCAAAAACAACGAAAACTTTAGAGTGGATAAAGTTAATCCTTGGGGTAAATAATGATATTCGGCTAAAAGTTCAGCTATTTGAGGATCTGTATCTTTTGAGAACGGGTATTTAAAGTCGGATTTGAACCCTTGCTTTAATAATACTCTCAGTTCCTCTATGTCATTAGTTTCAATTGCTTTATTTATGTAGTCAGGTCCATTTTTTGATAATTCTCCCAATCCAAGCACATCCTTGGTTATAATGGAGTTATCTACCTTTTGATTTGACATTTATTAAACCTTTGTTGGTATATTATTGTAAAAAAGTGTCATTATATAATAAAATCTGTATATTTGAAAATCAATTTCTTCGAAAAATCGAAGGGGACGAGGAAGAACAGCCCACTATAAAGGTAAAAATAAGCTCATTAGCCTTTCACAAGAATCGTTGATATCAAAATCGATTGATTTCTTATACATCAAGCAAGATTGTCTCTTTTGACCTTTAATATTGTTTCTTGACTATGATCATTTCTTTTTATAAGATGCATTGAAAATACATCTTTAAGGAGATCACAATGTCAGATTCATTATTTGAGCGTCTTGGCGGGCAAAACGCTGTCAATGCTGCAGTTGATATTTTCTATCGTAAAATGTTGACGGATGAAAGAGTAAGTCATTTTTTTGATACTATTGATATGGAACACCAAATTCTAAAACAAAAAGGATTTTTAACCATGGTATTTGGTGGGCCCAATCACTATGACGGAAAAAATATGCGCGAGGGACATGCTCATTTACTCAAAAATGGGTTAAATGATACCCATGTGGACATTGTTATTGAGCATCTTGGTGCAACCCTTACCGAGTTAGGAGCAAACACAGAGGATATTAATCAAGTCGCTGCGATTGCCAATAGCGTTCGAAATGACGTATTGGGGCGCGTATGAGTACAGTATCATTTAAAAATCAATTGTATGCCTTAGCTCCTCAGGAAAGCGTATTGCAGTGCTTGTTGCGACATGAGGTTGATTATCCTAATTCGTGTCATGCGGGTATTTGTCAATCCTGCCTAATTAAAGTCAAAGATGGGGTTGTTAACCCTGCCTGGCAACAAGGATTGCCAGAAACGCTTAAAGCGCAAGGTTATTTTCTAGCCTGTCTTGCAAAGCCTGAGGCACCGCTTGAAGTGTCAACTCCTGAAAGTGCTGAATGCGAGGTAAGTGCGCACATCATCGATATAAAATCACTTAATTACAATGTAATGCAAGTGAAACTTGGAGTGGATAATTTAGAACATTGGGTTCCAGGTCAATACATTAGCTTAATTAATCCAGAAGACACGATACGCAGTTATTCAATTGCCAATATGCCCAAACAAGAAGGATTTATTGAATTACATATTAAAATTTATCCAGGCGGTAGCATGGGGCAATGGTTAGTGAGCCGAGCAACAAAAGATATGGAAGTGCAACTAAGAGGTCCCTTTGGCCGTTGTTTATATTATAACCCAGAGCAATTGGCTTTTAATATGTTACTGGCAGGAACAGGCACAGGACTTGCTCCACTCATTGGGATTATTAAAAGCGCTCTAAGTCAAAAACATCAAGGGACCATTACCTTAGTTCATGGGGGACTTTCTGATGCGGATATTTATTATCAAGAAGAGTTGGAAATGTTATCCATGTTGTTTCCATCTTTTATTTATGACCCTTGCGTACTTAAAAGTCAAAAACGATACCCTGAGGCTTCCATTGATCAACGTGCATTAATGCATTTAAATTATCCGAAGGAAACACGCGTTTATGTTTGCGGCCCTAAAGAAACTACTGATAAATTGAAAAAGCAGATTTTTCTTGCTGGAGTACCTTCCCAGGCCATCTTAAGTGATGTATTTTTATGAGTATTATTTGTTAGTAAGTGGCACGATGTTTCATGGAGTGAAACAATTAAATATATCAAGGAAATAAAATGGCAACAATTCTTTGTGTACTTTACGATGATCCAGTTGATGGTGATGTTTGGTTTCCACAACCTGCACCAAAAGATCATCCATGGCGAACAATTGGTTCTGAAGAAGCCGTAAAATAGAAACATGAATAGTCACCTAGAATAAAAAAACAGGGGGTCAGCATCCCGAAGGATCCTCACCTTTTTGAACCCAATCGAAGCTCCCTTCTCCCCAGGGGGGAGAAGGTGCCCGTAGGGCGGATGAGGGCTTAGCCACGGCTGTCGCATTATAATTTGATCAATCTGCTGTAGGTTGGGCCTTGGCCCAACAATATGGTTATTAGATTTCGATTTATTTGACGAACAGTAAGAAATAAGAT
>JBAZRP010000155.1:0-4759 GCA_041662885.1 Legionella sp. | reverse complement strand
CCAATGTCATGATAAATAATGCCGTCAAAAGTGCGCCACCTGAGGTTTTATTCTTACTTAGCATACAAAGCTCCCGGAATAATGAACAATAAATTCATTTCTCCCCATTCCTTTAAAGTGACATTAACTTGAATTGCTTTGGGTAAAGGTTCTTTAGTTTGGTCTTGTGCAAGCGCTTGTGCACGCCATTCATTGAGCATTTGTAAACTTTGGTTTAAGTATTTAAAATTGCAAGCGCTTAAATTGCTAAGCAAGACTTTATCGTTATGCACATTTCTATCGAGTGTATCTAGGCTTTCCCATGTTCTATGTACTAATTGATTATTCTCACAAACCAACGCAATGCGTTTTAAGGTGCTTCTTTGCTCCAAACTATCAGGATTAACTATTCCACCACGAGTTAACTCAAAATAATTGGCTTGACCAATGAATCCTGGAAAGGTGTGCATGTCATTGCCGCGGATACTGCGATCAACTGCTTGTAATGTATCTTGTTGCATAATACTAATGGCCAGTTGCAGGTTATTTAATTGCTCCGCCTGAGCATTTACCCGTGCTCTATTATTAAAAGCATAATATAAAGACGAAGAAGTAAGGGTGGCCAGGATTGCGAAAATACTTAAAGCAATCAATACTTCTATAAGTGTAAAGCCTTTAGCTGTTTTCATTTAGGTACCTAAAACCAATCAGTTCTTGTCTAAATGGCCCGCTTTGTTTGCTGCTGACGGAAATTGTCAGCATTTGTATCTTTTTTATAGGAGTATTACTAGCTTTTGCACGCCAATACCATTTTTGGCCTAGCATATTAGTAACCTGAGTTGATTCTTGACTGGAAGAAACCTGCAGTAAATTCAATTGAATCATAGCCACACCTTGCATGGCAATCCAATGGCTAATATTTTTTTCTTTGATTCTGTGCGTATTGTCTATATTTTGTGAGCTTGCTTTGAGTAGGGCAGTTAAGGCGATAGCAATCACCGACAGTGCTAATAATACTTCGATCAAAGTGAAGCCTCGAACTCGTTGTCTTTGCTTCGCTGCGATCGCAAAGACAAAAGTACTGGGTTTGACTATTAAATTTCCCAATTTATTTGGCCTTACTAAAAGTCAAACTACCATCTTGCTTACCCTCAAGAACTGTAATGCTTGGGTTTTGTAAGCTACCTATATTGAGCGTGAATGGAGTCATGTCCCCTGAAGCATTGATTATAATAGATGGCGATCCTGATTTGGCATGACTGTTCGTTTTAAGATTAAGTACGGCATTGCTCGGCACAAAAACAGTTTTAAAAATCCCTTTGTTGGATGCGCTATTCCAACCGTTCTGATACTTAAGAATTTGATAGCTCTTATTATCGATACGTATACCCATGGTACTGGTTTCTAATATTGCTTGTTGTTGGGCTAAACGAATCGAATTCACCATGTTTTCAGAAAAAAAAAGGATACGTCGTTCTTGGCCAAAGTCGCCAAAGGCAAGTAAGGCAAAACCAAACGTTATGCCTATAATGACTATGACGACAAGAATTTCAATTAAGGTGAAGCCGCGGTTAACGCTCATCCCAATTACCAATTTCTGCATTAATACCGGTTCCGCCAGCTTGTCCTTGTGCACCTAAAGTATAAACATCGACATCGCCGTGTTGACCAGGATTTAAATATAAATACTCTCTTCCCCAAGGATCTTTCGGCAATGATTTTAAATATTGTTTCCAATTAGTGGGGATGGGATTACTGCTTGGTTTTTCTACTAAAGCCAATAAACCTTGATCCGTACTCGGATATAAACCATTATCCAATTTATAGAGGTCTAAAGCATTTTGAATTGCTAATACATCTTGTTTGGCTTTGACTTTACGAGCTTCATCAGGGCGTCCCATAATTTTAGGAACTACAATAGAGGCAAGAATACCTAAAATAACCACCACAACCATAATTTCTATCAAAGAAAAACCTTTCTGTTTGTTCATATACATTCCTCAAAAATTAAGCTACTAACTGTTCCATTGAAAAAATTGGTAATAAGGTTGCAAGTACGATGAATAATACCACTGCGCCCATCAATAAGATAACCATTGGTTCTAATAAAGTTAAGGTGGTATCAATTAATCGATTTACATCATTATCTAAGGTCGAAGCTGATCGTTCCATCATGTTAGAAAGTTGCCCACTTTTTTCTCCGCTGGCTATCAGATGAATGGCCATAGGACTGATATAACGGGTTTCTTTCAATGACTCACTAATGCTGCCACCTTCTCGTACTTTGATGGTGGCTGTGTCAAGTGATTGCTTCATGACCGTGTTGGTAACCAAACTTGCAGATACCCGCATAGTTTCCAAGACACTGACACCAGAGGCGAAGAGTATACCAAAAGTATGAATATAACGGGCTATATTTATAGTTTTAACCAGATAAGAAATCATCGGTAATTTAAGTAAAAATCCATGCCAGGCGATCATAATTTTGGGGTTACGTAAACTGCGTTTAAAACCCATAATAGCCAGTATTAAAATAATAAGGACATACAAACCATAAGATTGCACAAAATGACTTATGTTAATTAATACTTGCGTCATAGCAGGCAGTGACTGGCCGCTATTGGTAAATACTTCAATTATTTTTGGCACCACAAAGGTTAATAAAAAACTGATAATACTGATGGAAACGATGATCATAATTATGGGATAAATCAAAGCTTGTTGGACTTTTTGGCGCGTAGTTTGTTGTTTTTCTGTGTAGTCAGCCAGTTTTTCCAAGACTAAATCCAGCCGTCCTGTTTGTTCGCCAGAGCCTACAGTGGCGCGGTATAATTCAGGAAAAGCATTAGGGTAATAAGCCATTGCTTGAGCCAGACCATATCCTTCTAAAACTTTTGAGCGAATACCAATAACCACTTCGCGTACTTTATCTTTTTCGGTTTGTTCACTAACCCCGCGTAAAGATTCCTCTACCGGAATACCCGCTGCTAATAATGTTGCCAATTGTCGGGTTACTAATGATAAATCAGCCGCAGATAATTTACTTTTGCTGTTAGCAATTTTTTGTTGGGCTTGAGTTTGAATTTGGACCGGGATGAGTCCTCGTTCGCGTAATAATTGCCGCGCCTGGCGTTCCGAGTCAGCTTCAATAATGCCCTTGGTAGTACCGCCATTTTGTTTTAGTGCTTGGTATTGGTATGCGCCCATAATTGTGTACTTATTTTAAAACTATCAGTGTAATCTATTGGGTTTACTATGTCACTTAATGTAGAATAGCAAAAGGACTTATCCCAGGAGAAATTCAATGAACAAAAAAGTTGTGCAAGAGGCAATAAAAGAACACGACGCGAAACTTGTTGATCTTCGTTTTACCGATCTTAAAGGCAAGGAACAGCATATTACTATTCCTATCTCAGCCGTTGATGAAGATTTTTGTGAAAATGGAAAAATGATCGATGGTTCTTCTATAAAGGGATGGCAAAAAATTCACCAGTCTGATTTGGCGCTCATGCCTGATTTTGACACCATACAATTGGATCCGTTTTTCCAAGATAATACACTTTTTATTCGCTGTAATGCCGTTGATCCAAAAACTATGATTGGTTACGACCGTTGTCCGCGCTCCTTAGCACAACGTGCAGAAATATATCTCAAATCAACCGGTATTGCTGATACGGTTTATGTTGGACCTGAGCCTGAGTTTTTCTTATTTGATGATGTGCGCTGGGCAACAACAATGAATGAATGTTTTTATAAGATTGATTCAGAAGAAGCACAATGGAATTCAGGTACAAAAATTGAAGGTGGTAATATTGGTCATAGACCTTCTGTAAAAGGTGGTTATTTCCCAGTTCCACCAGTTGATTCTTCGCATGATATTCGCTCAGCTATGTGTTTAATTTTAGAAGAGATGGGCATGGTAGTTGAAGCACATCATCATGAAGTTGCTACGGCTAACCAATGTGAAATTGCAACACGTTATAATTCGCTAACGAAAAAAGCGGATGAATTGCAAGTTTTAAAATACGTTATTCACAATGTTGCGCATAACTATGGTAAAACCGCCACCTTTATGCCAAAACCCTTAGTTGGTGACAATGGTAGTGGCATGCATTGCCATCAGTCTTTAGCAAAAGACGGTGTGAATTTATTTGCAGGTGATGGCTATGCAGGTCTTTCAGATACAGCCTTGTATTATATAGGTGGAATTATCAAACACGCTCGGGCATTAAATGCCTTTACCAATCCGGCAACTAATAGTTACAAACGTTTGGTTCCAGGCTTTGAAGCCCCGGTTTTATTAGCATATTCTGCGAGAAATCGCTCGGCATCAATACGTATTCCACATGTGAATAACCCTAAAGGTCGACGTATTGAAGTGCGTTTCCCTGATCCATGCGCTAATCCTTATTTGGCATTTTCTGCCATGATGATGGCAGGGCTTGATGGTATTCAAAAGAAAATTCATCCTGGTGAAGCAATGGATAAAGATTTATATGATTTACCGCCAGAAGAACTAGTTGATGTACCAACAGTGTGCTCTTCTTTGGAGCAAGCGATGCAGTTTTTAAATGACGATCATGAGTTTTTACTTCAAGGTGATGTATTTACCAAAGACTTTATTAATAATTATATTGAGTTGAAAGAAGAAGAAATTTCTAAGGTCAGAAGTTTAACGCATCCTTATGAATTTGAGTTGTATTACAGTCTTTAACTCTGGACACGTTGAAATTTCCGAAACGCCTTGATTTTAAAATAGTATAAAATCAAGGCATTACCA
>JBAZRP010000154.1:0-4842 GCA_041662885.1 Legionella sp. | reverse complement strand
ACAACGTTTAAATTCAGCAAGATTTTCTTCAATAGTCATAAATCGATGCAAAGCACCCATGGCCCCTTTTTCATGCATGAAATTAGCCATGGCAGATTCAGTAATGGTGTCCATGTTGGAGCTAATTACGGGTAGGTTAAGACTTAATTTGCCTAATCGGTCGGTGCTGGCAGTTTCAACCACCCGACGTGATTCATGGTGGTTGTAAGATGGAATTAATAATACGTCATCAAAAGTGATGGCTAGTTCGCTCATTGGTATCCTCGCAAATCAAACAACAAAATTTATAAATGTTCAGCAGCATAAAATGCAAGCCTTGAACGCTCACCTCGAGTTAAAGTCATATGCGCACTGTGTTCCCAATGTTTAAATCGGTCCACAGCAAAGGTCAAGCCTGAGGTGGTTTCACTTAAATAGGGTGTGTCTATCTGTTTAATATCGCCTAAACAAATAATTTTGCTACCTGGACCTGCTCGGGTCACTAAGGTTTTAATCTGTTTGGATGTGAGATTTTGTGCTTCGTCTATGATGATGTAGCGATTTAAAAAGGTGCGTCCGCGCATGAAGTTTAGCGAACGAATTTTGATTTTGTTTTGCAATAAATCTTGAGTTGCACCCCGACCAAAAGTACCACCGACTTGTGAGCCGTGTAATACTTCTAAGTTATCCATCAAGGCACCCATCCATGGTGTCATTTTTTCTTCTTCAGTTCCTGGTAAAAAGCCTATGTCTTCTCCAACAGGAATGGTAACTCGGGTCATTAATATTTCAGTGTAACGGTTTTGATCTAAAACTTGCGTCAAACCAGCAGCAATGGTTAATAAAGTTTTACCAGTACCAGCCGATCCTTGTAGGGTTACAAAGTCAATATCGGGATCTAAGAGTAAATTTAAGGAGAAATTTTGTTCGCGATTACGCGCATTTATTCCCCAAACTGCATTTTTAGTCTGGGTAAAGTCACGCACTAATTGCACTACGGCTGTATCTGTATCAATACTTTTTACGATAGCCTGGAATTCATTGTCTTCTGTGCTAATGCAATCATTGGGATTCCATTCGCTGACTAAAGGGCCGGCAACTCGATAAAAAGTTTTACCACTATCTTGCCAAGAGTCCATATTTTTAGCATGAGTATCCCAGAAATTGTTATCCAGTATATGCAAACCTTTATGCAATAAATTAACGTCATCGAGCACTTTATCATTAAAATAATCTTCTGCAGGAATACCAAGAATGCCGGCTTTTATGCGCAGATTAATATCTTTGGAAATAATAATTACTTGCTTTTGATCGGTGAATTTTTTTTGCAAACCCAAAGCGGTAGACAGAATAGTATTATCTACTTTATGTCCGGGTAAGGTTGAGGGAATAACTAAATCAAAATCATCGGTTTGGAAAAACAAACGACCACTGCTCGTGCCTTTTTTGGATTTGGCAAAAGAGGGTATGGGTAGTCCGGAGACGATTTGTTCATGGGAACAATTACTCATCAATTCCACTAACATTCGATTTGTTTGCCGCACGTTACGCGCTAATTCAGAGGTACCTGTTTTATGGCTGTCTAATTCTTCAAGAACTACCATGGGTAGATAAATGTCGTGTTCTTGAAAATGATAGATAGCAGTAGGATCATGCATCAAAATATTAGTATCGAGTACGAACAACTTGTGTTCTAGATTCATTTATTTGTCCTTTTTCAAAATACGAGATCGGTCTCGTTGCCATTCCCTTTCTTTGATCGTGCTGCGTTTATCGTGCTCTTTTTTACCTTTTGCCAAGGCAATTTTTAGTTTAATCGAATTTTTCTTCCAATATAAGGATAAAGGAATAATTGTATACCCTTGTCGCTCCACACTGCCAATTAAATGATTTAATTCTTTTCTATTTAACAATAGCTTACGTGTGCGAGTGGGGTCAGGAATAAAATGTGTTGATGCGGTAGCCAGGGGGTTGATTTGAGAGCCTAAAAGAAAAGCTTCACCGTATTTAATGATGACGTGGGCATCAGCTAGATTTACCTTTCCAGCTCTTAAGCTTTTTACCTCCCAACCTTCAAGTACTAGCCCTGCTTCGTATTGAGCCTCTAAAAAGTAGTCAAAACCAGCTTTTCGATTGAGGGCTATGCTTGAGTCAGAAGATTTTTTGCTCGTCACTTAAATCTCTCGTCTTTATAATCCTGGGGTAACTGAGGCTGTACGCGGTCTAGTTGTTCATCTACCGCGACTCTGTCATCAAAAACAAAGCATTTTCCTTCCCATAAGGATTCTGTATTGGGAATGCTTTGCATGTAATTTAAGATACCATCATGCAATTGATATACGTGTTTAAAGCCTTGGGCGCGCATATAGGCGGTAGTTTTTTCGCAGCGAATGCCGCCAGTACAAAACATGGCAATTTTTTTATCTTTTTTATCGCTTAATTCCTGTTGTACGTACTCTGGGAATTCACGGAAATTTTCAATATTGGGATTGATGGCATTTTTAAAAGTGCCTAATTCATACTCATAATCATTACGTGTATCCAGTATCAATACCTCTGGATCTTGAATAAATTCATGCCATTGCTCAGGAGTTAGGTAAGTGCCGGGTAAGGCAACCGGGTCGACTTTGTTTACACCCATGGAGACTATTTCTTTACGTAGTTTTACTTTAGCCTTTTCAAAGGGGTTTTCACTGTCGTAGGTTTCTTTAAAATTTAAGTCAGCAAAGCGGGGTTCACTGTGTAAATACTCATAAAAAGCCTGCATTTGATCTCTCGTGCCCGCAAATCCGCCATTAATGCCCTCATGAGCTAAGATAATGGTACCTTTAAGCTCAATTTCATGCATTTTAGCTAACATTGGCTGTTTCATTGCTTCATAATCAGCTAAAGCAACAAATTTATAAAAAGAGGCAATTACAATTTCGTTCATTTTTAAAACCTTACATAAACCACTTACAGAATTACATACAGTGTGAAAAGTACCATTTAATCACAATTTAATCAATAGGAATCAATTGTCGACATGGTTTAATTTTACCACTATAATTTAGATATTAGGGAGTTTTTCTATGGTTTTTTGACAACTGAATTGTCAACAGACTCTAAATAAGCCCTCGATATTTACATCTCTGGATCCTGCGGACAAGCCGCGGGAGGTTGGTATTGAAAAGATAAAAGGAATAAAAATGTGTGGGATTATTGGCGCAGTATCGGAACGGGATATTAGTACAATTTTGCTGGAAGGTTTGCGACGCCTTGAATACAGAGGATATGATTCTGCGGGGATTGCGGTAGTTGATCCTAAAGGACATTTAAAGCGCGTTCGTATTCAAGGTAAAGTTAAGGCTCTTGCCGATGCTATGGAAGAAACAGCGATTGCCGGTACCATCGGGATAGCGCACACCCGTTGGGCGACTCATGGCAAACCCTCAGAACAAAACGCCCATCCCCATCTATCAAACGGTAAAATTGCTATAGTACATAATGGCATTATCGAAAACCACGACAAATTACGTCAAGAATTAATACAAAAAGGTTATCAATTTACCTCGGAAACCGATACCGAGGTAGCTGCACATCTAATCCATTCTTATTACACTCAAACGGACAATTTATTATTGGCAGTACAAACTGCGGCAGCGCAAATGCATGGTGCTTTTGCTTTAGGAGTGTTACACCAGGACCATCCAAAAGAGTTAGTGGCGATTCGCAAGGGTAGTCCTTTGGTTATTGGTTTAGGCATAGGAGAGAATTTTATTGCCTCCGACGCCATGGCTTTACGTTCCTTTGCACAAAATGTCATGTATTTGGCAGAAGGTGATAGTGCAGTGATTACTAATACTAAAGTGCGAATTTTTAATGCTGCAAAAGAACCTATAGAACGCCCCTTGAGCAAACTTAGTTGTGACTATGAAGTAGCTAATAAAGGCCCTTATCGACATTTTATGCTCAAAGAAATTTGCGAGCAATCTAAGGTATTGAGCGATACTTTGGAAGGACGCGTTAGTAGTATAGAAGTACTAAAAGCCAGTTTTGGTGAGAAAGCATCACATATTTTCCCTAATGTAAAAAATATTCATATTGTGGCTTGTGGTACTAGCTATCATGCTGGAATGGTTGCTAAATATTGGTTGGAAGCTGTGACTGGATTTTTAACTCAAGTTGAAATTGCCAGTGAATTTAGGTACCGAGACGTGGTTGTACCTGAAAATACCTTATTCATTACTGTATCTCAATCGGGTGAAACAGCTGATACCTTAGCTGCGTTAAACAAAGCCAAGACTATGAATTATCTGGGAAGTTTGGCAATTTGTAATGTGGCTACCAGTAGTTTGGTACGCGAAGCGGATTGTGTTTTCCTTACTCGTGCGGGTCTTGAAATAGGTGTCGCATCTACCAAAGCATTTACGACGCAATTAGCAGCATTTTTAATGTTAGCAGCAGCACTTGGTCCTGAAAGTAAAGCGAAAGAAGTATTAAAACAATTACAGGAATTGCCCGCTTGCTGCGAGCGCGCCTTACAAATGAACTCAGAAATAGAAGGCTTGGGTGATTTATTTATTAATAAGGCCCATTGTTTATTTTTGGGGCGCGGCGTTCAGTACCCAGTCGCTTTAGAAGGCGCTCTAAAACTGAAAGAAATTTCCTATATTCATGCGGAAGCATATCCAGCTGGTGAATTAAAACACGGCCCATTAGCTTTAGTTGATAAAGATATGTTAGTGGTTGCCATTGCACCAAACGATGAGCTTTTGGAAAAAATAAAATCAAATTTACATGAAGTTAGCGCGCGTGGCGGCCAATTAATAGTTTTTGTTCACGATTATAAACTTTGGGTCAATAAAACAGAAAAAGCCGATC
>JBAZRP010000153.1:0-4925 GCA_041662885.1 Legionella sp. | reverse complement strand
ACAATCCGACCTTTACAGGCAATCAATAATTCGCAGGCTTTTTGAAATTGGGCATCAATTTTTTGACTCAATTCAAAAACAGCTTGGGCCTCTATTTCTATGACTGCCAGACCGAGCGCACAAAAATTCATTAGGTTCCTGTTCAATTTTCTTACTAATCATCTATTTTAACACATTCACATCACCCACGTCATCCCAAACGTAGCGAGGGAGGACAATCGTACCTATATTTTTTCAGTTATCATTTTTTCAGGATACGGGGTATAATTGAAAATAAACTAATTTAAGGAACCGAAAGAATGCCTGAAAATTGGGTTGAGATTAAAAATTTGAGCTTCTCCAGAGGCGACCGTATCATTTTTGATAATATTAATATGGTAGTGGCCCAAGGTAAAATTACCGCTATTATGGGACCTAGTGGATCTGGGAAAACAACTTTGCTACGCTTGATAGGTGCCCAATTATCACCGGATCGCGGAACCATCTTTGTAGATGGTCATAATGTGCATAAACTATCGCGTAAGGCTTTATTTGAAGCCAGACGCCGTATGGGTTTGTTGTTTCAAAGTAGCGCTCTATTTACGCATATGTCGGTTTTTGAAAATGTAGCTTTTCCATTAAGAGAACATACAGAATTAAATGCCTCAATGATTCGCGATATAGTATTGATGAAGCTTGAGGCTGTGGGTTTAAGAGGGGCGGCAGATTTAATGCCGGCAGAATTGTCCGGCGGAATGGCACGACGTGCCGCTTTAGCTAGAACCATAGCTTTTGATCCAGAATTGATGATGTACGATGAGCCATTTACTGGACAAGATCCCATTTCTATGGGCGTTTTGGTTCGTTTGATTAAACGACTCAATGAGTTGTTGTATACGACAACAATTATAGTGTCACATGATGTTGAAGAAACCTGCTCAATAGCAGATTATATATATTTAATATCGGGTGGGAAAATTATTGGTCAGGGTACTCCTGAGGAATTAAAACAATCTATGGAACCACAAGTAAAACAATTTATGCATGGTGAAGCCGATGGAGTTGTTCCATTTCATTATCCAGCGCGGCCTTATACAGAGGAGCTTCTAGATGCTTGAGAGGATCGCAAGCTTAGGTAATCGTGGTGCCAATGTCCTACAAAACATAGGAAATTCAGGTGTGTTTCTATGTACCATGTTAGTGCGCAAACCCAATGTTCCGCGTTTATGGCCTTTACTTTGTTACCAACTGTATTTTGTCGGGGTCTTATCCTGCTTGATTATTATAGTCTCCGGATTGTTTATTGGTATGGTTGTTGGTTTGCAAGGATATAATACTTTGCAAAAATTTGGCGCTGCGAGTCAACTTGGCCAATTACTTGCTTTAAGTATTTCAAGAGAGCTGGGGCCAGTGATTAGTGCTTTATTATTTGCCGGTCGTGCGGGTTCCGCTTTAACAGCTGAAATTGGTTTGATGAAAACTACCGAACAATTGTCCAGTATGGATATGATGGGTGTTGATCCTCTGGGCAAAGTAATTTATCCACGGTTTATTGCTGGATTTATTTCCTTGCCGGTGCTTTCATTAATTTTTTCTGCTGTGGCTATTTATGGTGGTTACTTTATTGGCGTGCATTGGTTGGGTGTAGATGCCGGCAGTTTTTGGTCTAATATGCAAGCTGCGGTAAATTTTCGAATTGATGTTTTAAGTGGAATTATTAAAAGTCTGGTTTTTGCTTTTGTAGTAACCTGGATATCTGTCTACCAGGGCTTTGAATGCGTACCAACTGCGGAAGGCGTAAGTCAAGCGACTACTAAAACAGTAGTGTTTTCATCGCTTGCTGTGTTAGGGCTTGATTTTCTATTGACTGCTATGATGATTGGAGATTGGTAAATGAAGAAGCAACGTTATGTTGATTTAAGTGTAGGAATATTTATGTTGCTCGGACTCGCGTCCTTATTAGTGATGGTTTTAAAAGTAAGCAATATTTCTGATCTTTTTACGCAAAAGGGATATCAGGTTACAGCAGATTTTACTGATATTGGTGGTTTGAAGGTACGTGCACCTGTAACTGTTGCTGGAGTTAGGATTGGCGAAGTAAGCCGAATTGAGTTACAATCTGGCGAATTAAATGCCAAGGTAACTATGACGCTAAGAACCAGCAAAAAGATACCATATTCTGACTCATCTGCACGAATTTTGACCGAAGGCTTGCTTGGATCCAATTATATTAGTATTGTGCCGGGTTTTGAGGATGAAAATAGTGCCGATCATCCTTATTTACGTCAGGGAGATGTAATAGCAAAAACCCAAGAAGCAATCATTCTTGAGAATTTGATTGGCCAATTATTATTCAATATCAAAAAATAGGTGAATTATGAAAGTATTGAAATTATTTGTACTATCTGTGTGTTTTTGTTTCGTGCAAGCGGTACTTGCGCAATCATCACCGGTTCCGATGTTAGAACAGACTGCTAATGCAATCATTGGTACGCTTAAGGACAATAAGGCTTCTTTGCAAAGTAATCCTGAAATTGTGTACAAAGCGGTAGAGCAACACCTATTACCGAAAGTAGATGTTGAAGGTATGTCGCGTTCTGTTTTGGGCAGACAGGCATGGAATAAGGCTACAGCCTCAGAAAGAACTCAGTTCTCTAAAGCATTTACCCGTTTAGTTATTCGCACTTATTCAACACCTTTGGCGAAGTATTCTGATGAAACAGTGCAGTTTCTACCTTTAAGAGGTTCATTAGAAGGTCGCTTTGTTCGAGTAAATAGTGTGATTGTTCGTTCTGAAGGGCAAAACATACCTTTAAGTTATAGCTTGGTTGTAAAAGATGGCCAATGGAGAATTTACGATATGAGTGTGGAAGGGGTTAGCTTATTACAAAGCTTCCGTTCACAATTTGCGCAAGCACTGCAAGGATCCAGTATTTCTGATGTAGTGAAAAAAATGCAGCAAACTCAAGCTAAAAAGGTACAATAATGGAATTAAGCACCTTCAAGCCAGGAGCAGAGCTTACCTTTAAGTCGGTAGTTTCTATACGAGCCAGCTTATTTAAAGCATTGATGGATTCAAAAAGCGATCAATTTTGTTTGGATTTAAGTGATGTAAGGCAGTGTGATAGCGCAGGACTCGCCTTACTCATTGAAGCCAGTAAATTGTGTAAACAAAAGAGCAAGATTTTTAAAGTGGTTGGAATTTCTTCAGAAACACAATCTCTAGCTGAATTTTGTGGTGTTAAAAGTATTTTAGTGAGTTAGTTGAATGTTAAGTAATGAAGAAATTGAACAAAGATTGAAAAAAAATGATGAAGTAGCGCATGTCGCCGTAGAAGGTGACGGTTATCACTATCAATTAACGATAGTAAGCGATGTTTTTTTAGGTAAATCAAAAGTAGCACGGCAACAATGGGTGTATGGGCAGCTTAATGATTTAATAACCACCGGTAAACTTCATGCAGTAAATATGAAGACATGGACTAAAGAAGAATGGGAGCAAGAGCATGGATAAATTATTGATAAACGGTGGCAAACCTTTGCATGGTGAAGTAGTTATTTCAGGTGCGAAAAATGCGGCTTTACCAATTATGGCTGCAAGCTTACTTGCCAGTGACCATGTTACTATTTCTAATGTTCCGCATCTTAAAGACATTACCACGATGATGGAATTATTAGGACAATTAGGCGCGCATTTGATTGTTGATGAAAAAATGAACGTGCAAGTTGATGCCAGCCAAGTTAATGAATTTGTAGCCCCTTATGATTTAGTTAAAACCATGCGTGCATCCATCCTGGTTTTAGGACCCATGCTTGCTCGTTTTGGTAAGGCAGACGTATCTTTGCCTGGTGGTTGTGCCATCGGTACGCGTCCAGTTGATTTACATTTAAAAGCATTAAGAGCAATGGGTGCTGACATTAGCGTAAAAAATGGCTACATAAAAGCACGTTGTAAGAATGGACGATTGCAAGGTAAACGGTTAATGTTTGATACGGTAACCGTTACAGGAACTGAAAACGTTTTAATGGCAGCCGCACTTGCTGAAGGAACCACTATTATTAAAAATGCTGCGCGTGAGCCAGAGGTAGTGGATTTAGCACATTTTCTAATACAAATGGGTGCTAAAATTACGGGTGCTGGTACTTCGACTATAGAAATTGAAGGCGTAGAAGCACTTGCTGGTGGTGCTTATTCCGTAATGTCTGACAGAATTGAGGCCGGTACTTATCTTGCAGCAGGTGCTTTAACCCGTGGTCAAGTCACGGTTAAGAAAGTACGTCCTGATACTTTATTATCGCAATTATGTAAATTTGAAGAAGCTGGTGCAGAATTGACTATAGGTGAGGATTGGGTCACATTGAATATGCATGGCAAACGCCCGCAAGCAGTAAATATTTCTACTGCACCTTATCCTGCATTTGCTACCGACATGCAAGCTCAGTTTATGGCAATTAATTCAGTGGCCGAAGGAAATTCGACGATAGTTGAAACTATTTTCGAAAATCGTTTTATGCACGTACAAGAGTTACAACGTATGGGTGCTGAAATTCAACTTAATGGTAATACCGCTATTATCTCTGGAGTTGAAAAATTAACTGGTGCTCCAGTTATGGCTACAGACTTGCGTGCTTCAGCTAGTTTGATTTTAGCTGGATTAGTTGCTGAAGGTGAAACAACTGTTGAGCGTATCTATCATGTTGATAGAGGTTATGAGCGCGTAGAAGAAAAATTATCCTTATTAGGCGCTGATATTAAGCGGGTTTCTGACAGGTGATTACGCGTACTGAATTAGATTCTTATCTGCAGGATTTATTACTCAGTGCTAAGTTTTCTGATTATGCACCGAATGGTTTGCAGATTGAAGGTAAAGCACAAATCGCTCGCATTTGTACTGCTGTTACAGCCTCTGATGAGGTAATTTCGCAGGCAATCCAATTCAAAGCGG
>JBAZRP010000152.1:0-4947 GCA_041662885.1 Legionella sp. | reverse complement strand
TACTTTGTTAACCCCTCATCCGCCCTCCGGGCACCTTCTCCCCGAGGGGAGAAGGGAGTTTCGATTGGGATTAGAAAAAGTGAGGATACTTCAGGCCTTGGGGAGAAGGGAGCTTCGATTGGGATTAGAAAAGCGACGCTGCTCCCTTCTCCCGCTTTGCGGGAGAAGGTGCCCCGAAGGGGCGGATGAGGGTGGTGATGGTGGCACAATATTTTGCTAGTGCTACTTTGTTAAACCCTCATCCGCCCTCCGGGCACCTTCTCCCCGAGGGGAGAAGGGAGTTTCGATTGGGATTAGAAAAAGTGAGGATACTTCAGGCCTTGGGGAGAAGGGAGCTTCGATTGGGATTAGAAAAAGTGAAGGTACTTCAAGCCTTGGCCCAACTTCCTGTTACATGAAATTATAAAAGTTTTTAAAAATCTTAATCTAAAGGTGGTATATGAAATTGCAATATTTTTTAACAAATATTCTAAATGGTCGAATTAGTGCAGGATATAATGAAAGAGAGTTGAAGCTGCATTTAAGTGAAATAACTACAGATAATGCACAAGCAACCAAAACTAAATTATCACAATTAAGATTAATCTCCTTTCTTACCATTGATCTATATAACGCCACTGAATTTCAGATACAATGTTTTTTTGATGGTATAAAAAACAATCAACATGTTACTAGCTTAGCAATTAGATATAATAATTCTGATGTTGAGTTTATTGAGTTTATTACCGGTCCTTTGCTTGCCCCTGGTCGAGCTCAAATACAACTTATTGCTACTCAATTAAAAGAAAATACCTTTTTAAAAACTTTGCATTTGAGTACGATTCCAATGTGGGATGAATCAACCGCAGATATCTTGTTTTCTTTTTTACGAGATAATAAAAGTTTAGAATCGCTCAATGTACATGATGTTATTGATGAAAATGTCATTAAAGCAGTATTCAAGGCTGTGAAACAGCGCGAAAGTAGTACCAATCTTTCGTTTAAAGATTGGAAAGGTTTTAAAATGGTTTTTACTTCTGAAATGATAGACTCTTTGGCAATTGCAGATGGGATAAATACCTCTCTTCGGGGTTTACATTTTGATAATGTAAAGATGTCTGAAGAACAGATTATAAAACTAACAAGTGTATTAGAAAAATATAAAAATATCGATAATTTATCTATGGTACATAGCTGTATGACGGATAAATTACTTGGCCATCTGATTAATTATATTAAGACTAATAATACCCTGAAAAAAATTGATATACATTCTAATCCACTTGGTAATGCTGGTTTAAAGTTATTAGGAGATGAATTAAGAACTAATACAAGCTTGAGTTCTATAAATTTGAGTGATACTGGATTGTCTGCTATTGAGAATCTAGAAGAGGGTTGGAATTATCTACTTATTTGCTTACAAACGAACACCACGCTCAAACAAATCATTATAGGCTTAGATCATGAGGGATTAGCAGTGCAAACGTTCGAATGCTGGTCACAGATTGAGACGCTTCTTGCGGATAATGTATCTGGAAGACCACATGCTCAGATGTTATTCGCAGATGTAGATTCAGATTATGATGCAGAAAATGATAACAGTTACAACTCACATACTGGCCCTGGTACTTTTTTTCATACAGGAAAAAAGAGAATAAATGCGCCAACATTCAATGACATCAATAAATTGTGCAAAATGGAATAATGAGATGTTTATGTTGTAACATCCAGGTTTGGCTTCTTAGGTATTCTAGGGTCTGGTGGCAATTGTCAACTCACCCTAATTTTTTTCGCTCAAATACAAAAATTACTTGACCCTATTGTTACTATAGGCCTTAGTCTTCTGTTTAAGGAGGAAATACAATGACTAAATGGTACGTAAAAGACTTGAGTAAATTAACGGCTGTATCGGTGCAAACCCTGCATCATTATGACCGTATTGATTTATTAAAACCTTCCTTACGCCATAGCAATGGTTATCGTGTCTACTCCGAAAAGGATTTATTGAAATTGCAACAGATTATTGCTTTAAAGTTCTTTGGTTTTGAACTGGCGCAAATCAAAAGCTTATTGGCTCATGAAACTCAGGTACTTGAGCATTTTAATAAGCAAGTTCGTGTGCTAGAACAAAAAGCAAACTCATTATTAGAGGGCGCTAAGACTTTAAGAAGCATTACTGATTCTGTTGCAGACAATCAATCCATTCCTTGGGAAACCATTATTCAGTTGATTGAGGTATATAATATGACAAGTAATTTAGAACACGATTGGGTAAAAGAAATTTTTTCCCCTGATGAGTTAAAACAATATGTGGCCTTCGAAAAGGAGTTAAAGGGAAATAAAACTCCAGAGCAAAAGGCAGAATTTGAAAAAAGCTGGCAATTATTGTTAGGGGAATTACAACAAAATATGCATAAGGAACCCACGTCCGAAACCGGTATTCATCTGGCTAAAAAATACATGGACTGGGTTAATGGACTTTATGGAAAAAAATACGCGCATCTAAGAACCAAAAAATGGGAACAAGGTTTTGGCGAAGGCAAAGGACTGGAAGAGGTTGGCCTAAGTCCTGAACTTATAACATGGATTCAAACAGCAATGGATGCTTACTGGAAAGACCGATTATACGGAATTTTGAATCAAGTCGGAGTTTTACCCTCTGAATCTGTATCAGAACTTTGGGAGCAAGCCTTAGATGAGATGTATGGGGATGAAACAGCACGTAAGCAGACAATTTATGAGCTGGTTTTGAATGATGATAAGGTTGGTCAGGATGCGAAAGTCTGGCTGAGAAGCAAGGGCTGTTGACATTTGGAACCTCGTCGGGGCACTGCCATTTAGTTAAGGCTTTACATCATCTTGAACGCAGTCCGTCGTCCTGAGCCCAGTCCGTCATCCTGAACCTAATCCGTCATCCTGAACGTAGTGAAGGATCCCCTGAAACTGGCCCAGTGCCACGTTCGGAGATCCCTCGTTGCACTCGGGATGACGGGCAGTACCCCGTCGGCGCACTGCCATTTAGTTAAGGCTTTACATCATCTTGAACGCAGTTCGTCGTCCTGAGCCCAGTCCGTCATCCTGAACCTAATCCGTCATCCTGAACGTAGTGAAGGATCTCCTGAAACTGGCCCAGTGCCACTTTCGGAGATCCCTCGTTGCACTCGGGATGACGGACAGTACCCCATCGCCGACGGGGGAGTGATCTAAAGATCTTATAATTATATTTATTGCAAAATTGTAAAGATGTTTATATTATCAACCTTAAATAAAAACAAAAATAGGTTGGTTTATGGAGCTTGAGGTCATTAATTATGAAGATTTATCTTCAGATAATAATTTAAGAGTTGTAGATAAAATTCACACGGCCTTATTTATGACTGGAATTATCGGTGTACGCAATGTTCCAACATTCATACAAAAATCGGCAGCTTACCTGGAAGCAGCCCGTAGGTTTGTAGCACTAAATGAAAATGTTAAGCAAAAATACGCACCCAATAGAGATGCTGGTATAACAGAAGGTTATGAAGTAGGGGCAGAGCAATTTAAAGATCAGCATGGGAACTGGCAAACCGATAATAAGAAAGTCTCCTATTATGCCTATGTGCCCGATCATGAGAGTACTATTTGGCCCAATGAATTGGACTTAAAAAAGCCTTATTTAGATTTAGGTCAATTAATGTTTACTACTGGCAATAAAGTTCTGCAAGCGCTTAATTTTCAGGAAAATAAAACCTTGTTTGAACGTGGATATGTTGGCTTCGGCAGAATGTTGCATTATTTGAATGCAAGCAGTAATGAAGACACCAACCCCAACTGGTGTGGAGCGCATTTAGATCATGGAGTATTTACTGCTTTGATGCCAGCCTATTATTTCAAGGGCGATAGAGAGGTTATTGAACCCGAAGAAGCAGGGTTGTACGTTGTGCCAAGCACTAAAAATAGTTTTGAAAAAGTTCATGTTATTGATAAATCGATTATGCTGTTCCAAGTAGGGGAGTTTTTACAATTGGCAACTAACGATAAGCTGCGCGCTACCAAACATTTGGTTCGTAAGCCTAATTCGGCTATTGAACGTTTTGCCTTTGCCTTATTTTTTGGTGCCCAGCCTGATGTTGTGATTCAATCAGATTCTGTATTAACCAAAGATGAGCGATTTATGTTGCATGCGACTGGTAAGCAAATTAGTTATGCCCTATGGGAGAATGCTTCTTACGAACGATATAGGGCCTGATCAAAGTTATGTCACGACTCGGCAACCGAGCCGTGACCGTGAGAGAGCGTTTGACCTAGTATTTTATAAATGCTAACGGTACATAATCCCCAACTCATAATCTCGACACCTTGATAAATCAAATCAAAACGTTCGTGTTGGATATTTTTGGTAGCAACGATAATGCGTGTGCCTGATGGTAAAGTAGCCATCTTATTAATAAGACTCTCCCAAGTAGTTTCACTAAAGCAGGTAGCTGCGATATAGATGACATTTGCATTATGAAAATCATACTCAAGGAAACTATCTTGTATAAAGTGAATGCTTGATATTTTGCTTAACTCGGACGGGGTATTTTTTAATTGCAGCTCTGCCTTGGAAAGGGTATTAAGAGCTTTATTATAAAGCGGTGATAACAATTCAATGCCATAGCATTTTGAGAAGTTGAAATATAAAGCTGCAGCAAATACAGCTTTACCGGCTCCTGAACCTAAATCATAAAATACTTCATTAGGCTTGGGATTGGCTTTTTCAAGAATATTATGAAAACTTAGGAAATCAATTTCACCATAAATGAAGTCATGATTTGTGACATGATGAATCCTTCGAAAAAGAACGGACCGTAATTCTGCGGTATTTCTCTTGAATAGTTTAGTAAGTAAAGCTGCCTTTTTTTCGATGCTCTTCCAATCCGACCTTTTTTCCATCTGTCTGAGTAAGGTTTTTTTTTCGAAATGGGGAACGAGAACATTGGTTAA
>JBAZRP010000151.1:0-5623 GCA_041662885.1 Legionella sp. | reverse complement strand
TAGACTACGCCCATGTGCTTAAGTTTAATGCTCTTGCAGGTGTGTATGATGGTTTGTTGTCTAAGCCTGTTGCTCAAACAGATGTAGAGGCTACACGGCCATTATTCGGAAACACTAACTTTTTTAGCAATGGTGTTAACAGCAATAAGGGAATAAAACTTGAACAGCAAAGTGATGACGAGGAAGATAAGGTTAGCAAGCCGATATAGGGTTGTTGTGCCTGAGGTGTCCTCACCTTTTTGATCCCCATCGAAGCTCCCTTCTCCTAAAGGGAGAGTTATATTAATTAAAATAATACGCATTATTTCTAACATTATTATTATTGTTGTTATTATTATTCACCGCCGGAAACACTCCATTTCTTTGCAAGCCTTGTCTTGCTGCAGCTTGTGCCTCAGCTGCTGCGGCCAATAAACTAGCAGCATCAGTTTCAGCAAGACCCAAATTATCTACCACTGCTTCAATATGGGGTTTTTCAATTGGCATTTTGGCTCCATCTTGCTGATAGGATTGCCCCTTATACCAAGCCCATAAATACACATTAACATCAGCGGCCGTACAAGCTTGTCCGTGTCGACCCAGGTATTCTTGATGCTGCTTGACTATTTTTGTAATATTTTGCGTTAATGTCTCCTGATCGTCTAGGGCTACTTGGGTTGCCCAACCAGGAGTATCATCCAAAAGACTACGCGTACGTGATTCAATACAATAGCCATACATACGACCAAAATAATCTCTTAGTTTATCTTGATTCTTATCAACCCTTTCCCACTCGAGCGCTATGGCAAAAATTTCTAGCATACGGTATAAAATATCTTCCAGAATGTCATTCATACGATTCCAATCAGGATCTTTACTAACTACCACCATGCCAACTTTAACATCTTTTCTACCATTACCTAGATGTATACAGACCGTGCCGTATGCCCTTTCAGGGTAGATAGGATCCATACCATGATTAAAATGCCCTGCTGCTATTCTTCGATTGAATTCATCCCTTATTTTTTTCCGATTATGATGAATCTCGTTTAAGTTAGCTGATACGGCTTTCGCAGAATCACCATATTTATTGGCCCATTTATCAAATTCGGCAACCATATCATCCAACCATTTCTTCTCTTCTTTTGAACCCTTAGGCGGTATTTTTACCGCAGGTACTACTTTGGGTTGTACTGCAGCAGGTTTAGCAAAGGTAGGACGTGCTTTTAAACAAGCAACAATTTTATTAAGTATGTTACCAGCAAAACTGTCTGCATTTAATTCTTCAAAAAACTCCTCAGAATTTTCCAACAATCCGCGGATGACCGTTATTTCAAATTCACTAAATGGTAATTTTGAATCTTCAGCTGCCATTGCCATAATGAATTTATAAAAAGGCAAAGCTTCGAATTGTGCTTTTTCATCGCCCTTAAGCATTTTAGTCAAAACACCTAATAAACGATTAATGTCCGCTAAGTTTGCTCGTGTTAATACATTAGTTCGGGACAATTCATGAATTAAACTGGCAATTTTCCCATACAATTGCACTTCAACTTGCTCAGCATCACCCAAACTACCAAACACACGACCTATAATGCTTTTATGTTGCTCTGCTTCATTAAAGGCTTCACTGTTCTTAATGTTTCCATCAACCAATTCACATAAAAATCCAATCAAAGCTTTACGATTTGCTGGTGTTTTTATTAATTGAGCGTCTATAAAAGGAGGATAATATTTAATATCAAGTGCTACGATTGCTGTCCGAACCATAAGTACACTTAATTCAACTTCACTTATTTCGGCTGCATTATCACGGCGAATAAGCGTTGCAGAAATTTGTTGCGTCCAATTAGTTAATGCAAAATAATGCCGTTTTGCATCTGCATCAGGACAGTCAGGACCAATAAAATCACTAGGCTTTTTGCCACCTCTTTTATTAGCGTCTTTATACATAGGTGCTAATATACCCACATTCAGATTTTCGATAACATAATCGGTGAATAAATGTGGGGCCAGGCCAATAAGTTTAAATGGTGGCAAACCTTTAAAAGCAGGTTTCCATTCAACAGCATCCATAGGAGCGCTTGCTTCAATTTGTTTTACCAACTGAATACGCCAACTGATTTGCTCTGGGCGCATGGCCTTGACCGCGGCCTCACTTGGAAATAACACATCAAGCATAGAGTTCATACTTTTGACTGAACGGTACAGTGACATACCTAATTCAGGCAACAGTTTATAATCTGCTTTTCTTTCACTTGCAGCCAGTAATTCTGTCACTTGCGCGATAGAAAATAATTGCGGTCTATTTAAACTAAGAAGAAATTCAAGGGCTACTTTATTGGCTGTTCGTAGTGTTTCAATAATAAAGGGATCTTTATCATCTAAGGCTCTAGCAACCCAGGAAGCTTTCGTCGCTGCTAAAAATTGCGTACCTGTTTCTGCATCCATATCAAAAAACTTCATGGGATCTTTTACCGAACCATCTGGGGTAGCTACTCGTGATTCAATTTTTGTTTTGCGGGCTAATTCTACTTCCGTGTCATCAGAGTTTTGCTTCGGAAGTTCTTGAACGTATTCAGTGCTATGGCCAAGTACTCGAGCCACTTCATTAATATCACCTTTAAAATGAGCAATAAGCGCCACTAAAGCTTCTTTTTTCTCTGCAAGGTGTAAATCATACCAAATACTAATTTTTAATTGTGATGCGTAATATCGAACTGTTTTTTGCACTAAGGCATCACCTGATTTAAATACAGGCAAATTGGCTAATTCTTTTTTCTCTTTGGTGACACCGGGTAATAAAATGACTTTACCATTATTCTGCAAGCAAAATTCTGCTGATAAAGTAACTGCTGGAGACATAGGTAAGGCAGGTTTTGCTTTTACTAGGAACATATTTGCACCTCAAGAGACTGTAATTTAATAAAGCTGTTGCATTTTAGATCAAGCACTTGGGTAATTCAATAGTGATAAAATATAAAAAAACGCCCTTCTCACCTTGAGGAGAAAAAGGTATAAGGTCGCCTGACTTGTATTAATATGTTATGTTACCCACTCATTTAGAATTTAAGAAATAAATATGAGATTGACCATTAAAACCATAAAATATTTTATTATTACAGCTTTATTATTTAATTTAAGCGCTTGTATAAAATCCAAACCTGATCAGGCTTCTTATAAAGTGAAGGGGAAAGTGTATACGACACTTAAATCTGCAAAAGGATATAAAGCGCGAGGGCTGGCTTCCACTTATAGCAAACGCCTGCATAATCGTAAGACATCAAACGGTGAACGATACAATATGCATGCAATGACAGCTGCGCATACTACCCTTCCATTTAATACCCGACTTCGGGTTAAGAATTTAAAAAATGGACGAACTGTAGTGGTTCGTATTAATGATCGCGGTCCCTTTTATAGCATGCGAATTATAGATCTTTCTTATGCAGCTGCAAGTCGTTTGGGAATCACGAGCGTTTCTATGGTAGAAATCGAAGCTCTAAATTAGCTCAGATTGCGGATCTAGCCCTGCGGTATCGTCACTTTTTCTAACCCTAATTGAAGGCACCTTCTCCCCGAGGGGAAAAGGGAGCTTTGATTGGGATCAAAAAGGTGAGGATACCTCAGGCCTATCAGCCCTTTAAATAGAACATCACTTATGCATTAGTTTGCTTGCATACGCTGACGCTCATCTTCATCCGCATCATCAGCCTGGACAACTTGTTCTACCGCTGCTGCTAATTGATCTGCTCTTTTTTGCGCTGCTTCTTCTTGAGCTTTCGCTTGAAGACGTTGTAGCGCTGCTTCACGTGCCAATTCAGTCTTAGTCTTAGGAGCATTATTGTTCGCAGCTGGTACAACAACTGCAGCTGCTTCTACAACAACTTTCGGAGCATTGTTATTGTTATTATTACCAAAGAAACCATGCGCAACAGGAGGTGCTGCTATAACTGCTACTGGAGGTACTACTGCCAATTTAATACCTGATGGTTGTGCATCACGTTTTAAACCTCTTAATGCATCATCACCATTATTTCTCCAGAAAGCGTGCATTTCATTTTCAATTCTTTTTAGAGCAGATTCAATACCTTTTAATAAGGCTGGAGTTTGCTCATCCCAAATCTTTTGAATTTCTTGGTTAATTGAATCAACATATGCTTTTGATTGCAAACCGAACGCCAAATACGCTTGATCGCGTGAGAAACCGCCCATCTCAGCAATATTGCATAAATCAAGGCATTGTTGCGCACGCAAAATATTCAATATTTTTCCAGGAGTACGACGTATATCCCATTGAATACCCATATCAGCTGGAGGTTGTGGTAAAGACCCAGCTTTTATGTCATTTACTTGTTCATTAGTTGCAGCAACTAGCATAGTAGTTAAAGTACGTACTAATTCACCTTGAACAACGAAGTCTGCAGTTTGATTACGAACATCATTAATGTTTTGGCCAGCAAACTGACTCTTTAATAAAAACGATGCTTTAATAACGTTTCTGAATTCAGGTGGGAAAGTAAACTCTAACAAACCGTCAACGATGAATCGTGGTAAACGCTTAGTTTCACCTTTAAAGCCTAATTGATTCGGTGCTTTACCAACAATGGATAGATTATCGCAAGCATATGCAGATAAGTTACGGAATTGCTGTGAAGTACACATAGCCATGTAGTTACCAACACGAGGTACACTCAATTGAGCCAAAGATTTTTGGTTACTTTGTTGTGCTGAACACAATCGGATATGAGCAAGAATTTGTTGAGCTATTGCTTCTGCAGACAGAGTACCTTTCATAACTAAATTGGATAAACGACGTGCTTCAACATTAATCGGTCTCATGAAATCTTCATCTTGTATCAAGAATTTCATTTCTTCTGGGTCTAAAGAACAACGTGACATGAAACTTAAGTCATCGTACTCACCTAAAGATAATAATTCTATTTGGTTCAATACGTTAAATTTTTGGCCGCCAAGCATTTTTAAACTAACTGCATCAGCAAAATGCTCTTGGAATGTTTTGCCTGCAGGCATGAATCCACCAACTAAAGAATGTTGAATCGGTTCTTTATTAGCAGCAGCTTCATCAGCTTGTTGTACTAAATCTAGTGCAGATACACCATCTTGCATCTGAAACATTGATTGCATGGTTTTTAAATCACCACGTTGAGAACATAAAAGTTGCACCTCATTTGCTTCAGCAACAGGGCGAATTGTTGTACCATCAGACTGTAAACTGTCAGTAACAACATAGTTAGCAGCATTATTACGCGTAATAATTTGCTCACCCCCATTTGCTTGTTTTACTAACTGAGCACGAATCAATTCACGACGTTTTACTGCATCAATACGCAACATACCGTCATCAGTGATTACGTATGAAGCAAATAATTGAGCATAAAACGTTCGCTTTTCAGAGGACCATGCTTTCCATTCATTAAGTGTCATTGGCATTGTATATCTCCACTATTAAAAAACTTTACCTATTATTTATGCCGCTACGGGACTTAAATCCTATGTAGGTTGGGCCAAGGCCTAATGGCACTGCCTTAAGCTGTTTAAAAGTTAATCTATTGAAATATATAATGAAATCAGTTTTCCTTTTTTGTAAGATGTGGCTTCTCACAGACGCATCTAAAAAAGG
>JBAZRP010000150.1:0-5670 GCA_041662885.1 Legionella sp. | reverse complement strand
TTGGCAACTCGAATAACCACTTCCTAATCAGCAGAATAACTGCGTTTTAAGCGGCCAATTATCCCCTGCTCTTCATTCAAATTTAAATCCACTACAGGGGCAAAATTTAAGTTAAAACCAAGGGATTTCACAGTTTCTGCCATTTGTTGTAATTCTTCATCTAAGTCAGCTGCAGACAACTTGGCTAATTCAATGGCATCCAAAGTTACCATACATCCTGGAATTTTAGATAACCTATCAACTGCACCGCCTTCATAATCTATGGCAGTAAATAAAGGTATGTGCTCCTGATTTTGGGTGCTGCGGGCAGAGTAATCATGTAATTGACTGATTAATTGCTTGATTTGCGCCTGATCTTTTAAATTTTTACCATAAGTGCCAGTTTTAAATTCTTTATCAAATAATATAACCCCACCCAAACCGTCATTTTCTAACCAATGCGCTATAGGACTGGTATCATTTAACTGGCAGCCTTCGAATCCCATCACCAGCATTTGGCCAATTTTATTTCTTAAAGTAATCATCTTTACCTCGTTTACTGCGGTGGAACCGCGGGAATTTTCGATTTATCACACACACAAGTACCTGTAGCTTCTGGAGGCATAGGGGTTTCTGAAAAATCAGCAGCATAACAAACCGTGATATCCCATGCTTTATCATTAGGATTAATAGTAGCTGGCAACGACCAGTAATCATGTGCCATATACTCTTTACCCCGTTCACTTTCCCAAATTACCGGTGAAAAATGAGCTTTATACAACAATTTTTCTTCTTTGTCACAAGCAAAAGACTGTCGCGCCCATGATTGACCCGCAGGAACAGTGATTGTTGCCACAGTTTTTGACTTATTAGCGTCAACAACATCTACGGTAACATTATATTTAAACCAGCAATTATCCTTAACCAGGGTAAAAAAACAATTAAATGCCCAAAGGGAGTTAGAGCAAATTAATCCTAATATGGCTATCCCCGCTTTTATTTTCATGATCCCACCTTGATTAAATTTATATTTTGTTTATAAGTATATACATTATTGAAAAGAAAGTCTGGACTTGATTTTAATTCAATACACGTATAAGCTTGCGCGGTTGGAGAGGTGGCCGAGTGGTTGAAGGCGCACGCCTGGAAAGTGTGTATACGGCAACGTATCGAGGGTTCGAATCCCTCTCTCTCCGCCAATATTTCAATGCTCGGTCTATAACCAATTCATTTAGGGATAATACGAATGAATACTAAAGTACAATTAGGCATAATCGGGTTTTTATTATCATTTACTCTATGGGCTGATGGCTACTCGCCTTCTTTTACCTCTCAAGACCAACCTTGGTCTATAAGCGCAAGCCTTGGTCAAGGCAATTACCAACATATGTACCAAAATGATGGCCAAACCGCAGTTGGACGTGTAGCAGTGAGCAATGAATTAATGCTAACTGGTGAATATGCCTGGGGTTTGGAATTAGGTTTACAAAGTGGTAATAACATGCGCCTTGAAATTCCTGATGAAACTTTAGCTTTATTACAATTGATACCCGTTCATACAACGCTTGGACCTATGTTGGACTTATTAATTACTGCCAAAAGCGACCCTATAGGTAATAGCGCTTTTTTTGCTCAGCTTAAAGGTGGAGTAGTTTACAGACATTGGAAAATTCAACAATCACGTATTAAAGAATTATCACGTATAGCTGGAGAAATCCAGGCAGGCTTTGGTTACCCTATTACAGCCCTGGCTAATTTGAATTTACTCTATCAGGGTGTTTATGGCGGCGATCCCGATGTGGAATGGAACAATCAAGTAATTCAAGTTTCCAACATTCCAATTTTACATGCATTTTTAGTCGGTCTTTCGGTTAATTTGTAATCAAAATTACTTGTGGTAGAATCGCGCCAATATTTGAAACACAAGGTGCTTTATGAAAACTATTAAACGAACAACGCTGCTACTCATTCTCATTAATCTATTCCAACCTGTGTATGCGCAACAAGCAAATAATGATGTTGCGATACAAAATGCTATTCTATACCACATAAATGACTACCGACAAAAACACGGCATGTCCAAATTGATTATGGATGAACGTATTGTTCAGGAAGCAAAAATTCATTCACAAGATATGGCAAGACATGCAATGCCTTTTGGTCATAAGCATTTTTTAAAACGCGTTAATCATTTACATACAAAAATCAAAAACTCTGGGGCAGCAGCTGAAAATGTTGCTTACAATTATAAAGATGCACAAGACGTTGTTAAAAATTGGCTACGAAGTCCAGGGCATAAACAAAATATCGATGGTAATTATAATTTAACTGGAATTGGTATTGCACGTGATGCAAAAGGAAAAATTTATTTCACGCAAATATTTTTAAATAATAAAGCACAAACGCAAGTTGCTCGAAGAGGTATGCGATCACGAATATTTATAAGTCCTTACTTAAGAAGAGCTTAAAGTTAATTTACAGTTTCTTATCAAAAAACGATCATTTTGTAATGGATTTATACTGTTTTATAACCTAACCTATAAGCATAGACAGTATACATTGTTCAGCCAACATCTAGAACTTGGAAGCCAGATTGAGAGTGCGGTGTGCATGCTTAGTGAGCACTAAGAAGCCTAAAACACTCCGGAGGAGTCCACTTAAAGAACCAGGACTGTACTCAATCTTACTGTCTATTTTTTTTTGCCTGAAAAAACTTTTTATTCAAGTGGAAAAATATCCCGTTTTACCATAGGATATATTATTTTCTTATATCGTAAAAAAGGATATTTAAATGCTAATTGCTACTTTGCTGGAAACAGCAAATGAAACTCGTGTAGCCATCACACCTCAAAGTGCCAAAAATTTTATTAAATCAGGATTTGAAGTAGCGATAGAACGCGATGCCGGACTTTCTGCAGGTTTTTCAGATAAAGTGTATCAAGATGTAGGTGTAACTATTTTTGATAATAAACAAGACTTACTAAAAAAAACCAATCTACTACTTTGTATCAATGAACCCAATCCGAAAGAGATAGAAGGTTTAGGCAAAGAAGCAATTTTAGTTGCTCACGTAGATAATGATCCTAAAAGTGAACTCATAAACTTTTGTACTAAAAACGAAATTAGTTTAATTTCCATGAACCTTATTCCACGCATTAGCCGCGCACAAAGCATGGACAGCCTTTCATCTCAAGCAAACTTGGCAGGTTATCGAGCGGTATTGGAAGCTGTGAATCAATTTAATAGAGCGGTACCGATGATGATGACAGCAGCTGGTATGATACAACCAGCAAAAGTGCTCATACTTGGTGCTGGAGTTGCCGGTTTACAAGCTATAGCAACTGCAAAACGTTTAGGCGCTGTAGTTTATGCTTTTGATGTGCGTCGCGCTGCTAAAGAACAAGTTGAAAGTTTAGGTGCAGAATTTATTGAAGTAAGCCAAAATGAAGACAGCGAAACCAAAGGCGGCTACGCTTCTGAAACCAGTGATGAATACAAGAAACTCCAGGGCGAATTAATTGATAAGTACGCCAGATTATCAGATATAGTCATCAGTACTGCTTTAATCCCCGGAAGACCTGCACCAATACTCTTGCATAAAAATACTGTCCTTGAAATGAAACCCGGTTCTATCATTGTTGATTTAGCAACTTCGCGCGGTGGTAATTGTGAGCTGAGTGTGGCTAATAAAACTGTGAGAAAAGACGGTGTGACTATTATTGGCATTAGCAATATGGCAGGCTTAGTACCGGCAACAGCAAGTGAATTGTATGCGAATAACTTAGTGCATTTATCTAAATTACTGGCGGCAAATCCACCTGAAATTCACTTTAACCCCGATGATGAAATCATTCAGCAAGCGGTTCTTTGTCATAAAGGCAAGTATCTGCCTTTTCAAAAACAAACTCAGGAGAAAAATAATGCATGAGGTACACGCTTCCTTGGCAAACCCTTATATAACTATATTAACTATATTCGTGCTGGCTTGTTTTGTAGGATATTACGTAGTATGGAAAGTTACACCAGCTTTACATACTCCCTTAATGTCAGTAACCAATGCCATTTCCAGTATTATTATTTTAGGTGCGCTTATCGCTGCAGGAACCGAGTTAATTGGAATCACTACCTGGTTAGGTGGTTTGGCAATCTTTATCACATCTATCAATATTTTCGGTGGATTTGTCGTGACACAACGCATGCTTAGCATGTATAAAAAATAATTACAAAAGGACGAAACTTGTTATGACCACATTAGTTCCCTTATTTTATTTATTAGCAGCTGTCTGCTTTATCTTGGCTCTAAAAGGATTAGCAAGCCCTGCTACTTCACGAAGAGGAAATTTACTCGGTATTTTAGGTATGGTAATCGCTGTAGGCTCAACATTATTAATGCCATCAACACACCACCATCTACTGCTTATTAGCCTAATCATAGCCGGCGGTATAGTAGGTACCTTTATCGCGCTAAAAATTAACATGACAGCGATTCCACAATTAGTTGCCGCATTCCACTCACTAGTGGGTATGGGTGCAGTACTAGTAGCATTTTGCGCTTTTTCAACACCTGCTTCTTTTCATATTGGCACCCCTGGTGATATTGCAGTAGCCAGTTTGATTGAAATGAGTTTGGGCTTAATTATTGGTGCAATTACTTTCTCAGGATCGGTTATCGCCTTTCTTAAATTACAAGGAATCATGTCTGGGGTGCCTGTGCGTTTTCCAGGACAGGCCATAGTGAATTTACTAATAGCAATATCAATAGTAGTTCTGCTCGGTTTATTTATTAGCTATCAAACACAAACCATTTTCCTGGCACTGGCAGGTTTATCTTTTTTAATTGGCGTCTTGTTGATTATTCCTATTGGCGGTGCGGATATGCCGGTAGTTATTTCTATGTTGAACTCCTACTCAGGTTGGGCTGCGGCTGGTATCGGATTTACCTTAAGTAATGATTTACTGGTTATTACCGGCGCTTTAGTCGGTGCTAGTGGTGCCATACTAAGTTATATAATGTGCGTTGGGATGAACCGTTCCATTTTTAATGTGATTTTCGGCGGGATTAGTTCTGCAGGTGCAAGCACCCAAACTCATGGTGATGAATCACGAACAGTACGACAAGGTAATGGTGAGGATGCGGCGTTTCTACTGAGTAATGCTAAAGATGTGATTATTGTCCCAGGTTATGGCATGGCAGTTGCGCACGCGCAACATGCAGTTAAAGAATTAGTTGATGCCTTAGAGGCAAAAAACATTCGTGTGCGTTTTGCCATTCATCCAGTTGCTGGCCGTATGCCAGGCCATATGAATGTGCTCTTGGCTGAAGCAAATATTCCTTATGACAGAGTATTTGAACAAAGCGAAATCAATCGCGATTTTGCAACCTGTGATGTTGCCTTCGTAATTGGTGCCAATGACATTACTAATCCGGCAGCAAAAACAGATCCGAGTTCGCCCATTTATGGTATGCCGGTCTTAGAAGTTGAAAACGCAAAAACTGTTTTATTTGTTAAACGTGGTATGTCTCCAGGGTATGCTGGCGTAGAAAATAGTCTGTTTTATCATGACAACACCTATATGTTATTTGGTGATGCTAAAACTATGACGGAGTCTATTTCAAAAGCATTGGAAGAAATTTAATTAATGCTTTATATTTGCTTGCCATGCAAAAAAATTGTATCTTGTCAGAGGTAC
>JBAZRP010000149.1:0-5676 GCA_041662885.1 Legionella sp. | reverse complement strand
ATGGATGGATCCCCCTCCCTGCCTGCGTACTGCCATTAAGTTAAGACTTTACGTCATCCTGAACGCAGTGAAGGATCCCCTGAAACTGGCCCAGTGCCACTTTCGGAGATCCCTCGTTGCACTCGGGATGACGGGCTCTAGTGCTTCACTTAATGACAGTACGCAGGCTGCGTGGGGACGACATTCTAGAGATATCCTCTTGGAATGATTCAAAATTTTACAAGCAGCCCTTTTATGTTATATTGTAATGACTAAATTTTAGCTGGGGTTATTTATGTTCAATAGTTTTTGGAAACCGGTTTCACAAGGGTATTCTTTAATTAGAGAAAAAGCTGAGTCTTTGGGCCTTGGCAGTGAATTGTCACAAATAGAGAAAAAGGCACGAGGGGATAAGCAGGATGAATTAGGTCCTGATCCCTTTGGAACCAGAGAAAAAAAGTATGGGTCAAAATCGGCCAATATAAAACCATTTGGGGACAATACCATTCACTATGTCTGGTTTGGTTCAACAATTCCTGCTAAGTATCAACAAAATATCAGTGTTACCAAAAAAAGCAATCCGGAATCCAGAGTAATTTTTTGGACTGAAAATGCCCGTATTCAACCCAGTATTCCAGGTATTGAGTTGATTAATATATTTGATTATTTTCAAGGGGATGATGCTTTAAAGCTCGAAACTTATATACGTTATGAGCTTGCTCGTCCTCAGTACGCTGCTGCTAGTGATATGTTACGAATTGAGCTTCAATCGCGTTTCGGCGGACTTTATCTTGATTGTGATATCGCTCTTAAGGAACCCTTTCCTTATTTTGAAGAAACTTTTAAAAAATTAACTATATTGACCCTGTTTAATAACATATATGGGATGATTTAAAAAAGAATGGTGTCCTTATTCCTAGCGCAGGATTAGTCAGCACAGGAAATCATTGTATGTATACCCCTCAAGAATCTAGAGGAAAGTGGACTCCTTATTTTGATTATGTGAAGACGGTATATGAATCACCGGTTTTTTTTGAGAGTGAAAATAATAGGGTTGTGACCACTACTGGACCAGAAGCTTTATACCGTATTTATGGCAATATAGGTTCAAATAGATTTCAAACCGATCTGGAATGTATGGGTGAAGTTAAGTTTGATCGTAATTGGACGAAAAGTGACAATCTAAAAAAACATTCATTAACTAAAGAAGAAACTCTGCAAACTATTGTGACCAATATCATGGTAAAGGAGTATCTGCATAATAAAATTAGAACAAAACTACCAGAATCCGCTCCTTCATTAGCAGATGCGATTAGTGAAGAATTTGAGAGGTATAAAACAGAGCTGAATGCAAAAGCTGAACCTAAGTTTAAAATTTAAGTATAAAAACAATCGTCATTTAAACGTAGGTTGGACCAAGGCCGAAGGGCACTTACTTAAGGAAAAATCTACGTCTTTGCTCTATTGACAATCAAAGTAAAAATCATGCACAATACGCGCTTATTTACCTCAATAGTCATCTACCATGCAAGAAAAACATACAAAACCAAAACCCGTATTTGATTTAGAAAAATACCGACTCTTATGTTTAACTGGAGATATGGGGACGGTTGCTACTAGAATTTATGGAGTGAATACTTCTGCAACTTTACCTCGCTTATCAAAAGAATGGACTATTGAATCTGCAACTCGTTCTTTATTGCGCATGAAAAATTTATGCGCGGTACGTGGAGCAGCTGGAAACAGTATGGTTGGCCCTGCAGATTACTATGGTAATTTAGAAAAACCCGATCAGGTTTTATATACAGTTGGCATTACGGCCGGAGTTCCACAATTGTACCAACATCCTGTAACCACTCCTTTACTTAATCAAAATTTTTTAAAGACCAACCTAAAGAAAGAATATATAACTACCGTACAAGCTAATTGGATTAGTGGCACGGATACAAAAATAGATGAAGTAAGAAAATCGTACAAAGGCACTGAAAAGGGAGAAAGCCTTTTTCCAAATCTAGGATTATTGGAAATTGAAGCTGGGGCAGAGCTAAAGCTACAATTCTTTGATGCAACAACAGCCGATCTTTCCTCATTTAAGGCACGCTTAGTATCAAATATTACGCCATTTAGCATAACTTCAAAAATACTACCAACATCAGATGAGTATCGTGCTGTCTCCTTTTTATATGAGCCAGGCTATAGCAATAATCAGGTCAAAAACGGTGGGGGCTTATTTTTAGAAACACACAGTTTTGCGCAAACCATGATGCCACTTGATAAAAATTCAAAGGGTTTTGTGGTTCTTGGTAGATGGGCTGATGCAAAGAAAAATAACTTGGAATTAATTGCCGTCCACATTCCTTTTGGGTTCACTTTAATCATAGATGAAGGCTGTATACATGGAGATGCTACTCTAAATGGTATGTTTATGATGTGCATGACCTCTAATCATGTCACTATGCAGACAGCCGATAGCGTTTTCTTAAAAAGCACTAAAACCAGGGAGAATTTATCATTGGTAGTGGAGAGTATTAGTTCACAACAAGACTATACCGAAGAAAAAGCACCACGTCCTTTTGTATTTTATAAGGATAATCCTGATAGTAAAGCACGTTATTTGAATGAGACATATGGCAAGAACTTTATTTTCAATCCTACCAGTCCTGGATGGAGAGATACAGCCGTGCATAATAGCCTAAGTACTGCCACAAGTATATTCCATACTTCTGCCGCAATAAGACAGGATGATAAGGATATATCTGATTCCCCAGAGAATAGCTCATGTATTTTGAGTTGAGTAAACGCCTGAGAATAATAGTTGGCAAGACTAATACGATCAGCAGGCAACATCTTCTGTAAAATTAGTATCTATTAGGTTAGAATCATAGGCATTAGCGATTCAGGAATAGAACACTTCAATATAGATTTTACATGTATTGCAGAAATAACCACAGTTCATGCTTACAAGGAGATAGTTCGGATGTTCGATGCACATATTTGGGGTACTCTTGCTAAAGACGTAAGGCAGTATTTTCAGGAAAACAAATATCAAATATCGCTACTGCTTTTTTTTACTCTTTTGGCCTATGGATATTATATTACTCATTGGGCTATATCAATTGACAGTGAGATAAGCACGTTTTATGAAACACCATTCTCTTATACTCTTGCCTTATCAATGGGTAGATTTGTACTCTACTTGCTTACTGTACTATCTAATCATCATATCATTCCTTTCTGGAATGATTTTATCTCCGTATGTTTCATTTTTCTCTCAGCCCTGATTTGGAATGTTAGCTTATTACACATAAACAATAATAGACAAGCTGCTTTTATTTTTTCACTAATATATATAATCTCACCCATCTATATTTTTTACTTGAGGTATACAACCTATAATACAATTGTCAGTTTAGGTTTTTTTTTAATGAGCCTTGCCGCCTATCATTTCATTTATTTTTTAAATTCTTTAGAGCAAGGCATCAAGCAGAAAGCCAGCTTTTTTTTATGTGTCATTTATGTTTTTATTGCAATATCAATTTATGAGATGTTTGCTAATTACTGGATCACTAGCATGCTATTAATTACTAGTGTTAGTCTTGTAGCAAACAACATAAATAACAATCAACCCTATTTTAAAAAATCGGTCAAACAAATTTCTTTTGGCCTGCTTATTCTGTTTTTTTCGCTACTATTATATAAAATTGCAACCGTGATTTTTTATCATTTCATTCCACTAACTAGTAACTATAAAGACCACTATATGGGCTGGGGTGGTTTTGATTTACACACTGGCTATATTATATTAAAAAATTACTTTCTAACCATTCTGTTTTCGCTTCATTTTAATTTCTTGATAGTGTTTACTTTAGTAAGCGCCTTAGTGTTTTGCATTTACCTTCTAGTAAAAAATATTCGCAATGCATTCTTCATATTAATTTTATTTGGCTTTGTCATTAGTGGTTTTCTTCTCCCTATAATTTTGGGATATACAATGCCATTACGTACCATGCAAACCATACCTTTAATGTTAGCAGGGATGTGGTTCATTATTTATGCTGCAATTAATAACTGGGTCATTAAACGTTGTATTTTCATTTTTATCGTACTGGCCACTTTACTTAACGCGCAATACATCACCAGAATATGTTATGGTGATAATTTAAGACTCCAATACGATATTAACTATGCAAACCGAATTTATAATTTTGTACTAGCAAATACAGGTAATTCTGTAAGCTATAAACCACTAGTTATAATTGGTCACCATGATTATGCAAATAGCCCTCTAATAATAAACGGTTATAAAGACACCCTTGGATGTTCATTTTTTGATTGCGGTGGTGGCAGTATAAATAGAATAAATGCCTTCATGGCCTGGTTAGGTAATGATTATATTTTCCCTACTTGGGAACAACAAAAATCTGCAATCAATCAAACTGCTGATATGGCTAATTTTCCAGACAAAGAATCTATAAAAGAAACCAAAGATTTAATAATTGTCAAATTATCATCTTTTGTGACTCAGTTTGAACGCGATCCTATAGAGTTAAATTTTAACAATTATCAAATTATGAAGCCTGAAGCTGTGAACTATTTTCTCGATATCTCGAAAAAAACAAATAATCAGCTATTCCTATTGGGCTGGGCCTTTTTTAAAGATAAAAATGCTAGTGATACCAGTATGTTTATTAAATTAAGTTCAGGAAAAAATAATTATATATTTCCTGCAAATCAACCTATGCGTGAAGATGTTGCTAATGTATTTAAAAATGGTTCCAATATAAAATTATCGGGTTTTAACAGGACAATTGACACAAGTAAACTAGCAGCAGGAGAGTACCAAGTTTCTTTAATTTTAACGAATAGAAAAGATTTGAGCGAAGTGAAGTTACAAAAATTAATAATTTAATAGCTTGGCGGGCAGATTGACCTGAGGGATTCTCAACTTTTTGAACCCAATCAAAGCTCCCTTCACCCCCACTGCCATTAAGTTAAGACTTTACGTCATCCTGAACGCAGTACGTCATCCTGAACGCAGTACGTCATCCTGAACGCAGTGAAGGATCTCCTGAAACTGGCCCAGTGCCACTTTCGGAGATCTCTCGTTGCACTCAGGATGACGGGCTCTAGCGAGCGCATATTCGATCCAGGGTTAATTACATCTGAAAACAGTATGATCCATCCAGAGTAAAAAACAACGGACATTCTCTACTTAGGCGTAAATGATTTATCCTCAAGCGCATACAAAGGCACTAGTTTGCCTTCTCTCATAAGATTAGGAGTAGAAAAGGATTTAGTTGCTCCAAAACCAATGGTAGAATAAATCTCTTCATCATTATTAAGCCAGTCGCTTTGTGCAACTCTATCCTTTATACCCAACCTATTAAGAATCTTGGACGTACTCTCGGCCGTTAACACGGGTTTTGTTCTATTTTCTATTTTAGACATAAAATCACCATACCAATTATTAAATCAACTATTATACACTAGTATTAAAATTTATTCAATAAACACTAGGATTTTGTTAAACCAAAATAGAAATGTCACATAGTTAGCAAAGAAACCTTATTACCATTGATAACTCCCAATTACGTCATCCCGAGCAATGGATACGTCATCCCGAGCAATAGATACGTCATCCCGAGCAATAGATACGTCATCCCGAGCAATAGATACGTCATCCCGAGCAATAGATAC
>JBAZRP010000148.1:0-5707 GCA_041662885.1 Legionella sp. | reverse complement strand
CATAGAAACCGCATTAGCATTACACGCAGCCATCCAAATCCCTGTATGGGCAACGGTCAGTGCCACAGGCATGGAAAGCATCATTATTCCAGATGATGTTACCGAGGTGATTATTGCTATTGATAAGGACGCCAATGGGAGAGGACAAATTGCAGGCAGTAAACTATCAAAAAGATTACTTTCTGAAGGTCGGATTGTTACCCGCTTAATGCCATCTACAGTTGGTTATGACTTTGCTGATTTACTGGTGGAGGAAAACCAATGAGCATTGAAGATATTAAAAATATAATAAACCGCACCCCCAAGGAATTTCCTGTAACTCAAGTTAATTTAGCAGAGGAACTTCCTGATCACTATCAATCCCTAGCTTTTCCACTAGATGCTCTTGGCCCTATTCTTGCGCCAGCTGCCAAGCAGTTAGCTTATCATGTCCAAGTGCCGGAAGGCATGGCAGGCCAATCAGTATTAGCTGCTGCATCTTTAATTGCACAAGCACATATTAATGTCCAACGTGGAAATATTGGTACTGGTCCAGTATCCCTGTTTTTTTTAAGCGTGGCAGACAGCGGTGATCGCAAAAGTACAGTAGATCGGCTTGCATTAGCCCCTATTAGATCTTATGAAAATGAACGTTTTGAAGAAAAGGAAAAGAAGGAAACCATCTATAAAACGAAATTAGAGGCATGGACACTTCGACGCAATAAACTAATCAAGGCATTTGATACAAAAAACGGTGAAATGAGTGATGAAAAATTTGCAGAACTTCATGAAAAACTAATGAAATTAGAAGAACAGAAACCAATTCCTCTACCTCGTTCTAATATTACGTTTAGTGAGCCAACTGCCGAAGGAATTTTCAAGCATTATCTGCAAGGCGATCCCAGCGCAGGATTGTTCAGTGATGAAGGCATTTCTTTTTTTGGTGGGCATGGAATGGGCAGTGAATCTAAAGGCCGTAGCATTCATATACTATCTAAATTGTGGGATGGCGATCCGATAACCCGTACTCGTGGAGCTGAAGGAGAATCCAGCACCTTGTTACAACGCCGTCTATCTTCTCATTTGATGATTCAGCCGATTATTGCAGCCAGTGTTTTATCTGATCCCTTACTACAAGGACAAGGATTTTTAGCACGATTTTTAATTTGCCACGAGCAAAGTATCGCAGGAGATCGCTTATTAGCAGGGCGTGATTTAACTAAAGGAACACAAAATGATCCACTAATCGGAGCATTTTGGAGAAAAATTGCAGAGTTATTAAGCCGTCCCCTCAAAATTAATGAAGAAACCGGAGGATTGGAACTTTCTACCTCAATGCTAATGGATGATGCATTTGATACATGGTGTGCATTACATGACGGTATAGAAAGTCAAATTAAAGCGAATGGTTTATTTGTGGATATTAAGCCTTTCGCATCAAAAGCAGCTGAAAATGCAGCCCGTATAGCTGCAACATTGGCTTTTATAGATGGATATGAGCACCCTCTTGTTGAACATGTTAAACGAGCAGAAATGCTTATAGCCTATTATTTAGAATCAATGTCCCTACGTACAAGAGAGGCTCAGCAAGATGTTAATTCGTTATTAGCACGAGACCTACTAAAATGGGTTAATGAACATGAAGGTAAATTATCAGCAAGCAATTTTAATAAATTACCAAATAACTTTAGAAAGGCCAGTACAGCTCGTAAAATTCTAGCATTACTTGTCCAAACAGGACATTTGTATGTATCTGAAGTAAATGCCCGCACGAATAACCCCAACGCATGGAAGGTCATAAAATGATTGACCTCATATCTCATGGATTGGAGTTAAGAAAAAAATTAATCATATCATCTGGAGATAATCCGCAAGTCATCCGCAATGTTTCCGCAGGACCGATTCGTTATCTGACAACATATTCCGCAAGATCCGCAGAATCCGCAGCTATGTCTAAGAATAATTTAGAATATGGTTCTGAGAGTAAGTCTAAAGTAGGAATGGTTGCGGATTCAGCGGATCTTGCGGAACGTGAATCTAGACAACCTCATGTCATTGCGGATGAGCTGCGGAAACATTGCGGATTAAACGCAACAACGATTACTAAGCCTCCAAAAGACTCATTAAAAACTGTAGCTTGCAATGATTGTGAACATTTTTCTCCTGACGAAATTGGTGATGGAGTCGGAATAGGCCACTGTGCTCTTGGGATTAGATCAACTAAAATAGCAGGCTATATTACTATGCCTTTATATCGTTACTCAGATAGATATTGTGATAAATTTAGCAAACTGATGGAATAATTGAGGATGGTTTGCCATGAGTAATAGGAAAAATAGCAAGCTGGGTCGTCCCAGCGATTATACACAAGAATTAGCAGATCTGATCTGTGAACGCGTAGCAACACACGGTATTGGATTAAAAAAACTATGTGAAATGTATGGTGACATGCCCGAAAAAATTACCATTCGTCGGTGGTGTTTAAAATATCCACAATTTAGATCCCAATACGCACAAGCAAAATCTCTACAGATTGAAACGTTGATTGATGAAATCATGGATATCGCTGATGACTCAACTGGAGATACCGTAATTAATGAGCAAGGTAAAACAGTTTGTAATAATGAATTTATAGCTCGCTCAAAAATACGTATTGATACGCGTAAATGGCTAGCCTCTAAATTAGCACCTAAAATTTATGGCGTAGACCCCATTGGAATAGCACCTCCTCCACCAGAATACTCGCTAGCGGGAGTGACTGATCCAAATGAAGCCGCTAGAATATACCAACAAATTATGAGAAGAGGCTCCTAAAGCCCAACTTAAAAGCATTTTCATGTATTTAGATCATACTAAGCTCTAGCTTATGTTTTATCTTTTTCCAATCAGGCGCAAGAGAATCAAGAAGCCTATAAAATTGTGGACTATGGTCATGATGCTTCAAATGACAAAGTTCATGCATTGCGACATAATCAATACACTCTTTAGGTGCTTTGATTAGATCCAAATTAAGAGTAATCGTACCTTTATCAGAATGATCTTCCCTCGAGTAGCCGTACACCTTGTTTAAGAGATATACTCTCAATTTAGGGAATACGCAGGATAAACAATATAAATCTATATACCGACCAATGTGCTAAGCAGGATGATCACTTTGCCTACCACACTGCACACTTTGCTTAGCAGGGTAATTCCTCCTTCCATGTTTTGCACCATCTAACTATTACGTTTTGGTTTTTAAGAATGCCCTGTTTCTCCAGCATATCGCTAGCAAAGGCCGCAGCACTTCGATATGAATCGGGATTCAATTGCCATCTTAACCAGCATTCTTTTATAAAAGCTTTCGCTTTTTGCTTACCATCTGTATCCTTTCTTTTTTTTTCATCTCCACCTTTAGTAGAATATTTCTTTTTTACTGCGGCTTCCTCCTCTATTGCTACTGTCATTGCTGCCGCTTGAATGAGACGTAAAGGCATCTTTTTCAGTGCTTCATCATTACCCTCTCTGGTGTATAAAGCTGCTTGTTTAATTAGAGCCTGTCTTCGAGGTAATTTTACAAGGAATAGTGATGCCATTCCTAAAGAGTCTGATGTATTATCTAAAAGAGCAGCCTCCAATAAGCGATCAGCTTCCATAGGTTTATTGTTCCATCGTGCTTCAACAACTTTACGTAAAGGATGATCTTTTTCTACTTCTGCCTTCTTCAGCTCATCTGATAACTCTTGTTGCGCTATTCCTGTAGCACCACCACGCTTTCTCATTTCCTCTGTAAATTCCTCAAAAACACCTTTTTTTGTTGTATCACTCATGTTTGCTCTCTTTTAAGCTATCAAGATAATCTGCCCATTTCTGCATCATAGTTTTACGTTCTGGCAAGTGTGATGTTCGGTTATATGCACGGCCATTAGGATCACGTACAGCATGGGCTAATTGGTGTTCAATATAATCTGGTCTGATATGCAGAATCTCATCTAGTAATGTTCTCGCCATCGCACGAAAGCCATGAACGCTGATTTCACTTTTAGCAAATCCCATACGACGTAAAGCGAAATTAAGTGTATTTTCGCTCATAGGACGGAGGCTTGTATGTTCACTGGAAAATACATATTTTCCATGGCCTGTCAGAGGATAAATTTCTCGCAATATAGCCACAGCTTGTTTAGAGAGTGGAACTAAATGAGCAACACGCATTTTCATACGCTCTGCTCTAATGTTCCATTCGGCAGCATCAAGATTAATCTCATCCCATTCAGCAGCTCTTAACTCTCCAGGGCGTACAAACAATAGTGGAGCCAATTGTAAAGCACATTTTGTGACAAAACTTCCATGATACTGGTCAATGGCTCTTAACAACTCGCCTATGGCTACAGGATCAGTAATTGTTGGAAAATGTTTCGTTTGAACTGGTTGCAACGCCCCCTTTAAATTAGGCACCGGATCATGTTCTGCTCTGCCTGTTGCAATCGCATAACGAAATATCTGACTGCAATTTAATAAAGCCCTACGAGCAGTCTCTTTTACTCCCCGTTCTTCAATCCGTCTGGCAACAGCTAATAATTGTGGTGCTGTAATAATGGAAACAGATGATGCACCAAGCCAAGGAAAAATATCTCGTTCAAGACGGCGAATAATTTTATCGGCATGAGAGGGAACCCATATGCTGGATTGGTTAGCAAACCATTCGCGAGCCACCACTTCAAAACTATCCATTTCCTGGCTTGTTTGCGATTGTTTCAAAGCCTTACGATGCTCACCAGGATCAACCTTCGATTTTCTTAGCAATGCACGAGCATCAATGAATAGATCCTGTGCCTCCTCTATACTTACTTCAGGAAAAACGCCCAAAGCGAGTGTTTTTTGTTTTCCTTCAAAACGATAGGAATAACGCCAATATTTTTTACCATTAGGTTGAATCAGTAAAAATAATCCTTGTCCAGCAGAAAGCTTTAACGGTTTATCCAGCTCACGCTTTTTTTTAATTTCTGCAAGTGTTAATTTCATTTTGTTGGTATCACATCGTGTTGGTATCGGAAATACCAGCAATAGTACCAACACATAGCGCAGGACATCAAGGGAATTATTGGGAATAGCAAGGAAGCCTAACCTCGTAAAATCTAGTGTTTACAAGGGTTAAAAGGACTTTTCAGGAACATCTAAGAATGGTAAGTGGTGGAGGCGGCGGGAATCGAACCCGCGTCCGCAGATCCTCTGCCTTCAGCTCTACATGCGTAGCCTTGTCATTTGGTTTAACTGTGGACTCTCCGACGGGCAGGATAGTACACAGCGATTCCCTAAATTTCGCGAACTAACTCGGGATGAATTAGAGCGCTAGCTTATCTTCTATGACCGTTGATTCGATACCAATAAGCGAGCTCGGTCAACGGGGTGCTGGGTATAAGCCAACACACTATGCGGTTACTAAGATTGATTAGGCTGCAATAGCTTCATCAAGGTTAGCACCTACGAAGTTTTCATCGTTTGCATTTATGTTTATTTGAGTCTGATTTACGAGAGTTCTCATTCTCGGCATGCACCTCTGGTTTTGCAACCCACGTCGAAACCAGGTCGCCCCCATACTTATAATTATACCACAAAATTAATAGATTGTATTCGATCAGTCTTGTCCAATGCAAAATGAGCCTGAAAAATGATGTGATTCCAACGGAAATGAGCCTATAAACTTATAAAAAGTGGGCAATCTGGCCAAAATCGTTCAAAATTTAGGTGT
>JBAZRP010000147.1:0-5732 GCA_041662885.1 Legionella sp. | reverse complement strand
CCCTGAGGGATCGACTCGTTTTTAAAAGGAGCATATATTTTGCTCCTTTGAAATTAAGCCCCAATCAATATCGAACTTTATTTTTTTTCTAATAATCTGGCATCCAAGATAAAAGAACGATAAAACACGTCGATGTTTATAAGAATTTGCTTGAAAATCGAAGTGTAACTTTAATTTCTCGGCAGTTGCTCCAGTGAGCCAAGCCACGAGGCTGGCCAAAGCAGCAAGCATTAACCAAACGATGTAACGCTTTGGTTTTTTAGTGATGTTTTTATCAAAACTAAAACCAAACTGAGTAGACTTGGTGTCTCTAAAGTTTTCTTCAATAGTCATTCTTTGTTTGTATTTAATGCGCGCAATATCGGGGTTGTCTTTAACTTCTTCTAAAGAGGTAACAAGAACCCAAGGTTCTTTCCATGAAGCACTATGCTTTTTAGAATCGTTTCTTTGATCACGTTTTTTAGTCTTGGTCATTTTATGGCGTCCTTTAGATACTCCTTTGTAAAGAACTATATGATGGAACAATACATTAGTTTTCGCGACAGCTAAAAATCCTATGTAACGCGCTTTGCCTGTAGCCTGTGCAAACAACGTTTTAATGGCATAAAATCCATTTCCCCCATCATACTGTGTGATTCCTCGTACACGTCCGACATAATCCCACCCCATATTGGATACGGCTTTAAACCATGGGTTTTTAAACCCTGCATCCGTAATAAGACAGGGTTTGCTTTGTGGAGGTAATACCAAATTGAGATTTTTTAAGAAACTGTGATGTATTTTGGGGTTATTTTCTTTCGATTTAGGATGAACTTCTTCATAAAGAGTAATACCACGACCTATTGAGGGTAGCACTGCACGAAGTATACATTGTTCTTTGTTATCACAATGATGTTGACTATTGGGGATACTTGACCAATCAACAATTATACTAGGATTTTCATTATTTTTGAGAACTCGATTGCATATGCTTCGATAGACTATGAGCGACTGACTCTGATAGAACTCATTTCTTAACAGCCTGTCTACTATGCGTATACCTGAACGCTCCTTCGTTTTACCACCCAGCTGTCTTCCCAATTTACTTAATTGAAGCTTTTTACTTTTTATTACTGAAGTTATTATCGGAATTAAGCTTTTTAAGCGTGTTTTGTGGATTGATGATGATAATAGTTCATGTAAAATAGTACTTACTTGCATCGCATTTCCTCTATGAGTCTTTAGTCGGAATCAATGAGATCATGTTATTCGATGCAAGTACAGCTTTTTTAAAAAACGAGTCGATACTTCAGGTCAAAGACCCAACTTAGCTATTTAACAAGGTCGTCTTTTTTAACACAAGGGCAAGTGCAGCAGGCAAATTTGTTATAAAGCCAGGCGACGATGTATCCCATAATGAATGCATCAACGAAACCTATAATGCCACCTAAAATACTGCCTTTAATTGACGGAACATAGCCTACATATAAAGTACCAACAGCTGTAACAAATGGTTGTCCGTAGGTGTATGCATAAGCTAGCATACCAACTAAGAACAGTGATAATCCCCAAATTATTCCTAGCGACATTCCTAGTCCAACGGGGCTGATTTTACATCCGTTCATGACTTTCTCCTTAGTAGAATCGTACATTTATATTATAGACCATGTGTAAAAAAAACACTTATTTATAACATACAATTACCAGAATGACAGTATTCTGTTTACTTGTAAACACGTTCTAATTTATCTTGACAAAATTCTTTCTTAATCCTTACACTATTATCGGCTAGAGTATTTTAGTCTTCTATAGTTGCACAATTTTATTTCACTTCTATAAAGGGAATTTTCATGAAAAAATTACAATTAACTGGTGTTGCTCTTGCAGTTGGTGCTGCTTCTATGTTTGCTATGGCTCCTGTTTTTGCAGCTGATGCTGCTGCTACTGCTCCTATGGTTCAGTGCAAAGGCGGTAACGCTTGTAAAGCACAAAGCGCTTGTAAAAACGCTAACAATGCTTGTAAAGGTCAAAATGCTTGTAAAGGAAAAGGCGTTTCTCAAATGTCTGCAGCAGATTGTGCTAAAGCTGGTGGTACTGCTGAGTAATTATACTCTTGTTATCCCCCGCGAAAGCGGGGGAATTAGTTTGTAGGGTTTTAAATGGATGTTTCTGATAATCAAAAAGTTCCTAAAATGCCATTTCTCGGTTATGGTCTTGGATTGCGCCCGGACTATTATGAAGAAATTTTGGCGCTTAAACCAGATATAGATTGGTTTGAAATTATCACTGAAAATTATTTGGTACCAGGTGGTAAACCCCTTTATTATTTAGACGAAATTCGTAAACATTATCCCCTTGTAATGCATGGTGTGTCTTTGTCATTAGCAAGCTCTGATGCTTTGGATTTTAACTATTTACAAGAAATTAAAAATTTGGCAAGTCGAATTGAGCCAGTTTGGATTTCCGATCATTTATGTTGGACGGGTGTGGACAATGTGAATCTTCACGACCTAATGCCTATACCTTATACATACGAAGCAATAAATTATTTAGTACCGCGCATACAGCAAATTCAAGAATTTCTTGGCCGTCGTATTTTAATCGAAAATGTATCCAGTTATCTCACGTATAAGCAATCGGAAATGACCGAATGGGAATTTGTCCGTGAATTGGTACAACGCGCTGACTGTTATATTTTATTAGATGTAAATAATGTGTACGTAAGCTCGGTCAACCATCAATTTAATCCACTTGATTATATCAATGCTATGCCTAAAGAACGCGTCGCTCAAATTCATTTAGCAGGACACTCCAACGAAGGGGCATATATTATAGATACGCATGATGCTCCTGTGATTCAAGAGGTTTGGGATTTGTATGCTAAAACTATCGCACGTTTGGGGCCAGTTTCTTCTATGATAGAGCGTGATGATAATATGCCCGCGTTTGCAGAACTTTTAGCAGAAGTACGCAAAACTAAAAGTATTGCAGCTAGTATTTTGCAGGAAGAGGTACCCGCATGACAGAATTGCAGCAATTACAACATCAATTTCAACAATTTGTACTCACTGGATCTTCTGATATAAATTCTTCCATAGTTACAACCAAGGATCTAAACTCTGATTTGCGTTTAGGAATATATAAAGATGCATATCGATTACGATTGCTTGAAAGTTTAAGGATTAATTTTCCTGGTTTGTATCAGTACTTAGGTTCTGAAGAATTTGAAAAACTCTGTTCTGCGTACATTGAGGCGCATCCATCTTCATACCGATCGATACGTTGGTTTGGTGATTTCTTAGCCGATTTTATAAAGCATTATTATGTTGGTAAGCATGCATATTTGTCGGAGTTGGCAGATTTGGAGTGGAAAATGACTTTGTCTTTTGATGCTGCTGATGCACCCTTAATGCGGGTAGAAGATATGGCTGTAATTGCTCCTGAGTCTTGGGCTGGCTTGCAATTTAGCGCACATCCCTCCGTACAAAGAATGAATTATTTTTGGAATGTGGTACCAGTTTGGAAAGCGGTGATTCATGATAGCGAATTGCCTGAGCTGACTCGAACCGAACAAGCCTGTCCTTGGCTTATGTGGCGTTCACCTGATTATCAAGTGATGTTTCAAAGTATAACCGAGCAAGAGGCTTGGGCTTTGGATGTTATGATCCAAGGTTTATCTTTTGGCGAGTTATGTGAAGGTTTATGTACTTGGTTTGAACCAGAAGAAGTAGGCTTACAAGCGGCAACCTTTTTGAAAACGTGGATTCAGAATGGTTTGTTGATTAAGGATACCTCCGCTCCCTAAGGCTTGCCTTTAGGATATAACTTTGATAAGAGTACCGGAATGGTTGGTACCAAGGAAAGCGCAATAATCCCATAAATCGCCAAAGTAAAATTTTGTTTTACGATTGGGATGGACCCCAAAAAATATCCGAGACTCAATAAACTTCCTACCCAAAGTACTGCGCTAACAATATTATATAAAGAAAAATGCAGTACATTCATTTTGCCGATACCTGCAACAAAAGGAGCGAAGGTACGGATAATTGGAATGAAGCGTGCAATAATTATCGTCTTACCACCGTATATTTCATAAAATTTGTGTGTGTCTTCGATATGTTTTTTATTCGGCGCCCAAGATGATTTGCTGTTAGAAATGCGCAGGCCTATCATTTTTCCGACTAAGTAGTTAATTTGATTTCCTAAAGTTGAAGCAATAAACAATACTGCAAACAGGATTAAAATATTTAATGAATTATCCGTTTGTGCTGCAATACTGCCGGCAGCAAAGAGTAAAGAATCACCCGGTAAAAATGGGGTAACTATCAATCCGGTTTCACAAAAGACAACTGCAAATAATGCAAAGTAGGTCCAAAAACCGTATGTGGTGACAAAGGTGTTTAGGTAGACATCAATATGTAATAAGGTATCTAGAATTTGGTTCATGAACGCTAATATTTTGGGATAAAAGTGTTATGGTACATGATTTGTCCTGTCTTTGCGAGCGAAGCAAAGCAATCCAGTGGCCTTTCAAGACCATCAAGTTCAATTGCTTCGCTTCATTGTTATGCTACACTTATATAAATATATTTAGCTGTGAATTATGGATTATTTATTCTAGGGATAAGAGAACGCATTATGGTAGCTGCTGCAGAAGCATCAATGACGATTCGTGTGGAATCCTTGTCGCGTAACGGACTTGTCCTTAACCTGCTTATGTACCAAGACGCTCAAATAAAACCTGTAAAACCCTATCCCGATATAGTACTAGTACATGGATTAACCTATTCTTCTTACCAATACGATATTAATTACCAGGATTATAGTTTGGCTAGGGCCTTGGCTCGTAATGGTTATAGAGTTTGGCTTCTTGATATCACTGGTTATGGACGCTCTCAAAAACCAGAAAATGGCTTTTTGGTGAATTCTGATTATGCCGCAGAAGATATCAATGCTGCGGTAGACCATATTTTAGAACAATATAAGGTACCTAAAGTCACTATTCTTGGATGGTCTTGGGGCACCATAACCACTTCAAGGTTTGTAGCCAAATACCATGAAAAGGTTAATAAGTTAATACTCTTTGCTCCCATATTGCATGCTGTTGCTTTAGACAAGCCTGTAGCTTCGTATCAAGCCTTTTCAATGGATGAGGCTCTTAGCGATTTTCAAAAAAATACTTTAGGGGAAATTAATCCTAAAATAATGGATAAACAAGTACTAAATTTATATATACACTCTGCGCAAATATACGATAGCCAAGGTTCTCCTAATGGTGGTCGCCTAGACGTAGCTCAAGCAAAAAACGTACAATTAATTCCTTACGAAGCCTTTGTGGTACCTGTTTTGTTAATAGCTGGCGACAAAGATCCTTATTTATCGATTAAACGCGATTTTGCAATAATGACAGAACACGCAAAAGCCAAAGTTAGCACCTATATAATAAAAGGCGGCGGCCACGCTTTGTTGCTTGAAAAGCCATACCATCGTGACTTTAAGCAAAAAGTCATGCAATTTTTGACTTGTAATGAAAACACAATAGTTGAAAAGCGTTAATGATCGGTATCTGTTTCTAAGCGCATCCAAAAAAGTTAAAAATCTGACTAAAGAAGAGTCTAAATTTTAAGGTCTGTTGACAATTTTGTTCCCGACGTCCCGCGGCTTGTCCGCGGGATCCAGTTAGATCTTGATTGATACGACCAGTCTCTGACTTATTCAAATTTCCTGGATCCCGCGGACAAGCCGCGGGACGT
>JBAZRP010000146.1:0-5739 GCA_041662885.1 Legionella sp. | reverse complement strand
TCCAGGAAATTTGAATAAGTCAGAGACTGGTTGTATCAATCAAGATCTAACTGGATCCCGCGGACAAGCCGCGGGACGTCGGGAACTAAATTGTCAACAGACCCTAATAGATTCTGCAAATAAAACATGGAACGTAGATTAAGATAGGTAAGATGACATAGCTTTCTTAATAAATTCTTGCTACATTAATAAATCAAAACTATTAACGAGACAGTAATTGCGTCCATTTTATATAACATGCCTAACATGTATGCTTGCTCTGGGCGGTTGCAAGCATTTTGGCACGTCCCCTACAATGGTTCAACCAGCAGATAATACTAATCTTGCTGTACAACATGTTTATAAAATTCCAAAAGCAAAAACCAATACCAGTCGCTTTAACGATCCTCAATTAGATCAATTAATCACAGTAGCCTTAGTTGACTCTCCAACTATGTTGAGTGCTAACGCACGCTTAGACCGCGCTATTCAAGCAGCTAAAGGAGCAAAAGCTGCGATGTGGCCCACACTTGGTTTGAGAGGCGCCGTTCAACAACAATATTTTCCATTATCTGGAACCATTCCATTAGCAGTAAAATCACTTGATTTATCACAGGTAAGCGCTGAAACCTTAGCCTTAAATTTTAGTTATCAAGTGGATTTTTGGGGAAAAAACAGACATGCATTAGCTAGTAAAATAAGTGAGGCAGTGGCTACTGGAATGGATGCAGCTCAAACGCGTCTACTTTTAAGTGCTGCAGTAGCCAATGCTTATTTCGATCTGCAAAATAATATCAAACAAGTTGCATTAACTAAAGAATACTTGCGATTACAAAAAGAACTGTATGCAATTGCAGCTGATCGGGAAAAGCATGGTATAGAATCGAATATTCCTGTCACAACTGCATTGTCAGCGATTCAAATAACTGCGACAAACCTCCAAGATTATAAACGAGCACAAATGCTATCAAGACATCAACTTGCCGTTTTAATGGGTAAAAATCCCATGAATACAGAAATTGAAACCAGTGCCTTTAGTTATAATTCAAAACAATTAGCTTTACCTGAAATTATCCCGGCAAATCTATTAGCTCAAAGGCCAGATATTTTAGCAGCAAAAGCCTTGGCTGAGTCAGCCGCTCATCAAATTCGGGTAGCTAAAGCTGCATTTTATCCTAATATCAATTTGAAGGGCATTTTAAGCTATCAAAATTTGTATTTTAATAATTTTTTTAATATTAACTTTCCCAATAATGGTGCAACGGCCGCGCTGGATCTTCCAATATTTGATGCTGGGGCACGAAAAGCAAACTTACGTACCAGTTATGCCAATTATGACTTGGCGGTAAATCAATACAACCAGACTATATTAAATGCTTTAAAAGAAGTGGTAGATCAAATTAGCAACCTGCAAACACTCAATAATCAAGTACAAGAACAAAATCAGGCGGTTAACGCTATTCAAACTAATTACAATTTGATTAAGTCACGCTATAATCAGGGAATTATCGATTACGTACAACTCATTCAAGTAAAACAAAATTTAATCCAACAACAAACGGTTTTATTTACTTTACAAACGCGGCAAAAACAAGCATACATCACTTTATTAGCTGCATTAGGCGGTGAGGTCTCACATGACTAACGAACAAATCGAGCAAGGCGCAACTCCAGAAACTCTACATAAACGTAAAATTGCCATGAAAATTTTAGGTGGTGTTTTTTCTTTTATAGCAATAATCTGGTTCTTTCACTGGGTCATTTGGGGGCAATTTTATTTATATACAGATGATGCCTATGTTACTGGAAATATGGTGCAATTAATGCCACAAGTTCCAGGAACTGTTATAGAAATTAAAACCGATGAAACCAAGTTAGTTAAAGAAGGGCAGATATTGGTTCGTTTGGATCCGGTCGATTATGCAGTTGCTCTGCAAAGTGCTAAAGCGAATTTAGGGCAAACAGTACGACAAGTACGTCAGTTTTATGAAAATGCAGCTACAGCCAAACAAAACGTAATTGTGGCTGAAGCCAATCTGGTCAAAGCTAAATTGGATTATAAACGCCGTACAGGCTTAGCGGGAAATAGAGCGGTTTCGCGTGAAGAACTGCAGCATTACAAAACTACTTTAGAAGCAAATCAAGCAAGTTACGTTCAAGCAGTACATCAGCAAGATGCCGCATTAGCTTTGGTAGAAAATACGCACTTATACCAGCATCCTTTAGTAGAGGAAGCCAAAGCCAAGTTAAAAACCGCTTTTTTAAATTTTCAAAGAACAACTATAGTCGCACCGATAACTGGTTTTGTCGCCAAACGCAGCGTACAACCAGGGCAGCAAGTGTCGCAAAATACGCCCATGCTAGCAATTATTCCACTGCATGATACTTGGGTTGATGCTAACTATAAAGAGTCTAACTTGGAGAATATTCGAATTGATCAACCAGTAATTTTATATGCAGATGCCTATCCTAATGTGACCTATCATGGCAAAGTAGTCGGCTTAAATGCGGGAACAGGATCTGCTTTTTCCTTATTGCCACCACAAAATGCAACTGGTAACTGGATTAAAATTTTGCAAAGATTGCCTGTGCGTATCAGTTTAGATGAAGGTGAGTTACAAGATAATCCACTGCAATTAGGTTTATCCATGCGCGTTACTATCAATACCCGCGATAGATCGGGTAATCGCTTGCCAAAAACGAATAACACTGAATTTAATTTCAAAACTAATGCCTTTGATAAACAATTACAAGAAGCAGATAAACTAATAGCTAGTATTCTTGTTGCTAATTCATCTAATTTATTTATTCCAAAGAGTACTTCTTAATGAACGAAATGCCGCCATTAGTAGGTGGGCGCTTAGCGCTCATGACTTTTTCTCTATCCTTGGCAATTTTCATGAATGTACTGGATGTATCCATCGCCAATGTGGCGATACCAGCCATTTCAGGTGATTTAGGTGTAAGTCCTAATAATGGCACTTGGGTAATTACATCGTTTGCAGTGAGTCAGGCTATTATGTTGCCTTTGACCGGTTGGTTAGCGCGCAGATTTGGTGAAGTTCGTTTATTTGTATTATCAACCGCTTTATTTACGCTTACTTCAATCTTATGTGGCTTATCGCAAAATCTGGAAATGTTAGTTTTTTTTCGGGTACTTCAAGGTGCTGTATCTGGTCCCATGATTCCTTTGTCGCAAAGTATTTTGCTTGGAAATTATCCTGATGACAAAAAAGGTTTGGCTACTGGGATTTGGGCAATGACTGCTGTTGTCGGGCCTATTTTTGGGCCTATACTTGGTGGCATTATCACCGATAACTATACCTGGCCATGGATTTTTTACATCAATGTGCCAGTGGGAATTTTTTCAGTAATTTTCACCATGATTACCTTAAGTGGTAGAGAAACGCTTAAAAGCAAAGTACCTATTGATTACATTAGTCTCATCCTATTAATTATTGGAGTAGGGTGCTTACAGGTATTATTGGACAAAGGATATGATTTGGATTGGTTTCATTCAGATTTTATTCTCACTTTAGGAATCATGTCACTTATCAGCTTAAGTTTCTTGGTAGTGCGTGTGCTTACTGAAACGAATCCTATTATTGATTTACACTTATTTGCTAATAGAAATTTCGCTGTTGGTACTATTTGTCTGACTTTTGGTTTTCTAGTTTTTTTTTCCAATGTCGTCATTTTCCCACTTTGGTTGCAAACACAGATGGGTTACACACCAACTTGGGCAGGATTGGCTGCGGCGCCAGTAGGGATTTTACCCTTTTTCTTAACACCGATAGTTGGTATTTATATGAGCAGATTTGATCTGCGACTTATAGTCAGCCTGGGTTTTTTTGTATTCATGATTACTTCTTTTTGGCAGTCAAACTTTTATACGGACGTTGGCTTTTTTCAATTAATTCAACCTCGATTTTTCCAAGGCATAGGATTAGCTTTTTTCTTTACGCCATTAATTGCCATGCTGCTTGCAGAGTTCCCACAAGAGCGATTAGCAAGTGCGTTAGGATTAGCCAACTTTTTCCGAATTTTAGGAGGAAGTTTTGGTACTTCAATTAGTGTAAGTATGTGGAACAACCGCGAAGCCTTACACCAAAGTCATTTGGTAGAACATATTACTGCCTTTAATCCACAAGCACAGTTGGCAATTGCTAAATTGCAATCCTTAGGCTTTGCTGGCTTAAAAGCGTACGGCGTCTTATACGGAACAATCATTAATCAAGCTTACATGCTTGCTACTAATGATATATTCCGATTATCTGCCTGGATTTTTGCAATATTATTTGCACTAATTTGGTTGGCAAGACCAAGTTATGCCAAAAAAGGGGTGCTTGTAGCAGAGTAAAAGAGTATTGTAGCTCCATGAGAAGTGGGGGCTTAATTGCAAATAATAAGGATTTCCATGCCCAGAAAAAAAAAACCTAAATCATTTACCTCACGCTTTAAATCCTTTCTTTTGAATCCTATCACACCCATTATCAGTTTATTAGTTTCTTATATTGTCATACGAAATCAACAGATGAGGTTTCATCCAAGTTCAGGGACTACATTAACAGATTTTAATCAGAACGGTATGTTTGACGACGCAAACAATTTCGAACGATTTATTTTCAATCATAATACAGAACATATTTTAACCGATGATTACCCTTTGGAGGATTATTTAATTCCAGATGAGCCGATTAATATTGATGACCCTTCAGGCCCTGAGATTCTGATAACTATGATTGATGATGTTGGTGCCAGTACTTTAACTGAAGAAAGTTATATAACAAGCCCCAATATTAAAGAATTTATTCGATCAGGAACAACTATTGCAGGAGGTGTAAGGGCTTATCCTACTTGCACACCTTCACGTGCTGCATTTTTGTCAGGCAGACAACCTGCTACCCCTCAAGCTGCATTAGGAGGTTACCCATTTCCAGCTATATATCCTGGGCCACCAACCCTGATAGATATGCTGCACAAGCGAGGTTTTTATGTTATCCAAGGTGGTAAATGGCACTTAGGACATGCAATGAATGCTTATATGCCTAACGGCGGATTTTATGGCATTGATTATTTTTTTGGTAAGCTGCAAGGCGGTGGACAACATATGTCGGATAAAAATGGTTGCTTTCCATTATTAAATGGCCTGGATATGTTTCGGCTTTATAAAAATGGCAGTGTAGAAGTAATTTGTGATAAAGATTTAGTAAATATTCACAGTACGGATTTTTATGCAGATGAAATTATTAAACAAATTCGCGTCGTTCGACAAGAAAATCCTAAGCAACGTATAGCAGTACTATTCACTCCACAGGCAGCGCATTCACCGACTGCCGTTTCGCAGATGAATCCTGTTGATTATGAAACGTGTTCTCATTTGACCAATCCAACCTCACGTGGTTTTTGTTCTATGGTTGAATCTGTTGCTCGTAACCATCTGCGAATTGTAGCTGCACTGGAGGAAACCAGCATAGCGCCACCTCTCAAAAAATCTGTTATTGAAGTAATTTTTTCTGATAATGGCGGTAAGCCAACTAGTGGTGCTGATAACTGTGTCCGCCATAGTACCATCTGTTATCGAGGAGGTAAGTCCAGTATTTGGGAAGGGGGAATGAGAGTACCTGGTATATTCAAGGGGCCTAATATTCCTGAAAATAAAATAGTCGATACACTTTTTCATGTAACTGATATTTATCCTACTTTGAAGGGTTTGCTCGATGATTATTGGGGCATAGAAACGCCTGCTATTCCTGGGTT
>JBAZRP010000145.1:0-5740 GCA_041662885.1 Legionella sp. | reverse complement strand
AGGGGCTCCTGAATTGGTTGATGAATGACCAATGCCGTCGACCATACCCTTGTGATTGAAAATACTGAGTTCGCCGTTTGAGTTTAGCGTATATGAAGCAAAACCCATTTTGAGATGAGAAATCATTAATGAGGTATCGAAAAGTGCATTGTTTTTATAAAATAACCCATTATTGATAATTACTCGGTATTTTGCGCGTTGCTGAGGAGAAAAAAAAGTTGTTAGACCTTTCTTATCATAAAATTTATCATTATTGTTTACATCAACAAGTTCATTCTTAGCTATGGCCTGACTTATGATTGAAATATTAGATTTCCCATGCAGTGTGGTTTGTTTTGGAATTATAAATTCGGGCTTGAAAGGTAGGTTTTGTGGTTCTAAACCAGGTATAAATTCAGGATTAGTACTTTTACAGGCGTTTTTTCTGTTCATTAATATAATTAACTGACCGTTGATGTCTTTAGTATCTCTCAGGTCAAAGGCATAAATCAGAAATTGAAGGGCTTTTTCTCTCAAATGTTTTTGATTTTTTTCATCGATATAGGCTTCCCAGGCAAAATCTATTCGATTTGCCAAGAGATCTTTTGATTCATCATAGATAGAATCGTTTTGAATATCAGCAAGATACAATGTCATAGTATTTGGCTTTGGTTAAGTAGATACTATTATACCCTCTGAATCTTAAGGGAATATTATGTTGAGGGGGGAAGGTTGTAAAGTAATTAAGCTGTCTTTGAGTAAGTGTATCGTCACTTTTCTCATCTTAATGGAAGCTCTCTCAGGGCCTGAGGTATCCTCACCTTTTTGATCCCCATCGAGGCTCCCTTCTCCCCTCGGGGCACCTTCTCCCGTAAAACGGGAGAAGGGAGCTTCGATGGGGATCAAAAAGGTGAGGATCCCTAAGCCCTCAGGTCCCAACCTACGAACCCGCAAAGCCGATCATTGCAGCCTGCACTCTTGCATAACAGCCGCAAGGAAACGAGTTGCCTCGCCGCCAGTAACTGCTCTATGGTCAAAACTTAAAGACAGAGGCAGTAAATTATGAGAACTTATCACGCCATTACCATCCACAACGGCACCTTTGTAAACTCTACCAACTGCAAGAATAGCCACCATAGGCGGTACTATAATAGGGCTGGCAAAACGCCCTGCAAATTTGCCGAAATTGGATAGGGTGATAGTGGCACCTTTGAGCTTATCTGCTGTGACACTTCGTTCAGCGACTGATTGCTTGAATTCATTGATTGTTTGTCGTAATTGTTCATCAGTGCTTTGTCCTGCATTATGAATTACCGGGACAAATAAACCATCTTCATTATCCATAGCCAAACCAACATGAACTTCAGCAAAACATTGACGAGCATTGTGTTTGCTGTCAAACCAGGCATTTAGTGAAGGTTCCATTTTAGATGCATGAATCAAAGCACGAATTAAGCGAACAGTGATATCGGTACCCGGTTTCCATGCACTGATATCGACTTCATCGAAAATACTCACAGGAACTACTTCTGCATGAGATTGAACCATGCTATGCAGCATTGCACGTCGCACCCCTTTAAGTGGTTCAAATCCTACGGGAGGCAGGGCGTTTTTGTCTGCTTGTTGTTGCACATCTTGCTGGGTAATGACGCCATTTTCCCCAGTTCCTTTTAATAAGGATAAATCAACTGCTAATTTTTTAGCCAGCATACGTACCGCAGGAGTAGTTCTGATTCTTGCGTGCTGGGTATTATTACTGCCAACGATAAAGTTATCTTCAGAAATTTCACTACTTTCTTCAAGATTCCCAACAACCGTTCCTTTATCAGTTGGTCTAGCACTCGAGGATTCAAATCCCACTAAGGGTTCCCCCGTTTTAATTACATCGCCTGGCTTGCCATACAATTTAGCAATTATTCCAGATTGGGGGCAGGGCACATCAACCACGGCTTTGGCCGTTTCCATAGAAACTAAAGGTTGATCGGCGCTAACCGTATCGCCTTCTTTAACAAACCATTCGTGGATTTCTGCATCGGGTAAACCTTCACCTAAATCAGGTAAATTGAAAATATTCATTAGTACTCCATTATGCTCATAACTGTGTTTTTAATTCGATTAACGGATGGAATGTATTGCTTTTCTAATTGAAAATAGGGCATTACAGTATCGTAACCAGTAACCCGTTGCACGGGGGCTAACAAATCAGTTAGTAAATGTTCCATAATTTGTGCGGAAATTTCAGCTCCAACTCCGCAAGTTTTAGCTCCTTCATGGACTATAACACAACGTCCTGTTTTTGCGACTGAAGCTAATATGGTTTCACTATCCAAAGGTTTAATTGAGGCAACATCTATAACTTCAACTGAAATACCTTGCTCACCCAGTTGTTTTGCAGCTTGCAAGGTTTCATGCATGCTAGCTCCCCAACTGATTAAAGTTATATCATCACCTTGTTGCAGGGTAAAACATTTGCCTATCGGTAGGGCAACTCCATCGTCTGCTACCGGTTGCTTTACTAATCGGTAAATACGCTTTGGTTCTAGAAAAATTACAGGATCAGGACTTCTAATGGCTGCTAGTAACAATCCATAAGCGCGTTTGGGTGAAGAGGGGATGACTACTTGTAAACCGGGTATATGAGCAAATAAAGCTTCGGTACTTTCAGAATGATGTTCCGGTGCTCTAATACCACCGCCAAAAGGTGCGCGAAAGACTAAAGGACAATGCAATCTGCCTCTGGTGCGATTACGCATGCGTGCAGCATGAGATATAATTTGATTCATGGCTGGATAAATAAAACCCATAAATTGGAACTCTGCTATCGGTTTTAAGCCTTGCAAAGACATGCCAATTGCTAAGCCAGCTATCATGGATTCAGCTAAAGGCGAATCAAAGACGCGCTTATCGCCAAAGCGTTCTTGCAAACCAACTGTTGCACGAAATACACCGCCGTTTTTACCTACGTCTTCACCAAAAATGACAACATTGTCATCATTGGCTAATTCATAAGCTAAGGCCTGAGTTACAGCTTCTATCAGGGTAATATCAGGCATTGATGGACTCCTCTATGGCAATAGCTCTTTGTTCTACTAAATACTCAGGTAATTGATCGTAATGGTAATCAAAAATACTGGTAACTGGTTGCGGCTTAGCATTTAAATAAGTTTCCACGGCCTGTTCTACTTCCTGTGAACATTGAATTACTAATTCTTCTTCGTCTTTAGCAGTCCAAAGTTTTTGCTCGACTAAAAAGTGTTTAAAACGTGCAATAGGTTCTTTTGGTTTAGCATCATTGACTTGGCTTTCTGGTTGATAACGGGTCGCGTCATCTGCCGTTGTATGATCACTCAAACGATAACTTAGTGCCTCAATTAAGCTTGGGCCTTTTCCTGCTCTTGCCTTTTCTATAGCATCACCAATCACTTGGCGGGTTGCTAAAACATCATTGCCATCAACTTGCAGTCCTTCGAATCCTGCTGCAATGGCCTTTTGTGCCAGAGTTTGTGTAGCGGTTTGTTTGTCTCTTGGTACGGAAATAGCCCATTGATTGTTATTGATAACAAATACTACTGGTAAATTCCATACGCCAGCTACATTTAGTGCTTCATAGAAATCACCTTCTGAGGTACCACCATCACCAATACATACTAGGGCAACGCGCGCTTGCTCACGGTATTTAAAAGCAAAAGCAACTCCTGTTGCATGCAGGCATTGTGAGGCAATTGGTACGCAAATAGGTAAATCTTCTGACTTACAACTAAAATCACTACCTCGTTCATCTCCACCCCAATAGGATAAGATTTCAGACATAGCAACCCCACGCTGAATTTGTGCCGCATAATCGCGGTAGTAGGGGACGAAAACATCTTCCGGTTTCATAGCATGACCAATGGCTGCAGAAATTGCTTCTTGACCATTTATCGGTGCATAAGTTCCCATTTTGCCCGTTCTTTGTAAAGCAATAGCTTTTTTATCAAAGGTTCTTGTTAGAACCATAACTCTATAAAGTTCTTTAAGAGCAGAATGATTGGTGGCAAATTCCGGTATGGGACCAATAAGTTCGCCTTGTTCGTTGAGGTATTGAGTGAAGGTAACAGCAAATTGTGCAACTGTTTGCAATCATGGCTCCTGGTTTTGAAAGTATATGCATAGAATACTCATAAATTGATGTAAAAACTAGGAGTTATTTTGATAAACTATTGGTACCTAAAAGTATAACAAGTCATTTACAATAATGAACGCCCATCTGCTTATAGGGAGAAGGGCGTACTAAATTCGCAATGACCTGCCATTTTGAATATTATGCAATTAATCAATCTAGACTATAAAGATAATCTCATTGATCACTACCACAAATTCGCTAAACTACCTGGTTTTGTGTTGCTGCATAGTGCTGATATTAATTCTGGCCGTTATGATATTTTAAGTGCTTATCCCTATGATCGCATACAAATCACCAATCAAATCGAGCTTTGGTCGCAATTAGCACAAAATTTGTGTCAAGAAGAATCAGAATGGGATCTGCCTTTTCAAGGTGGCGCCATTGGTTATATCTCTTATGATTTTGGAGCGCAGCTGCATGGAATTAAAAACGCTTATCAATACCCATTGGTTGATTTAGGTTTATACGATTGGGCCATAATCGCTGATCATCATTTGCAAAAAATGTATTTGTTCGCTGCAAATAAACATCCAAACACTAAAACACTTATTCAAGAAATGCACTTATTGTGGAATGCGAGCATTGAACAAGATAAAACCAGCAGTTGCAGTAATAATTTTTCTGCAGCAACTAGTAAGGATGAATACATTAAATCATTTCATTCGATACAAAAAGCTTTGTATTCCGGACGTTGCTATCAGATTAATTATACTCAAAAATATCATGCAAGTTATTCTGGAGATAGTTGGGATTTGTATAAAAAAATAAGCAAAACTAATCCTGTTCCCTTTGCAGCATTTATTAAAACTCAAGCTATGGATATTTTAAGTTTTTCTCCAGAACGATTTATTTCCTATGAACAAGGAAAAGTACTCACCTCACCTATTAAAGGAACTATTAAGAGCTCTGAGAATGCTGAAGAAGATAGGGCCTTGCAACAAAAATTAGTTAATTGCCTGAAAAATAAAGCTGAAAATACCATGATAGTTGATTTAATGCGTAATGATTTTGGAAAAATTGCTAAACCTGGTACGGTAGAAGTCACGAATCTTTGCGCTGTTCAAAGTTTTAATGGTTTGCATCATTTGGTTAGTGATATTCAAGCCCAATGCTTGGATACTATTGCACCAATGGATGCATTTTTATCCTGTTTTCCAGGTGGCTCTATTACTGGAACTCCAAAAATTGAAGTTATGAAATTGATTCAGGAATTGGAAGGACAGGCACGTGGGGTTTATTGTGGAAGCATTGCTTATTTTTCCAATCATCAACAATTTGATTCTAGTATTGCCATTCGAACGCTTATAGCTAAAGATGGAATATTGGAACTTGCGGCTGGTGGTGGAATTGTCGTGGACTCTGATTGTGAGGAAGAGTATCAGGAGTGTTCTGTTAAGCTTGCGGGGATTCTAAAAGGTTTGTCTGAGTTATGATAAGGTAATTAATCCCTCTTTGCGAGCGCAACAACCCAGACAGGGCAAACGCATCTTAAATTACTTGCCTAATAATCGTTTCTCTGAAATCGTCCTCTAATGCAGCCATAAAACGCTTGCGTTTCACGCTTGCTTTTCTTGAAGTATCCTTTTTAATAAGATTTAG
>JBAZRP010000144.1:0-5752 GCA_041662885.1 Legionella sp. | reverse complement strand
AATTTTCTACGTCCCGCGGCTTGTCCGCGGGATCCAGTCGGTTCTGGATTTATGCAACAAGACTTTGCTTTATTCAAAATCTCTGGATCCCGCGGACAAGCCGCGGGACGTAGGCCTCAGAGATCCTAAGGAACTAGTCCTGAGGGATCTTCAGGACGTAGGCCTGAGGGATCTTCAGGACGTAGGCCTGAAGGATCTTCAGGACGTAGGCCCTGAAAAAATGAATTGTAAACACGCCCTATATGCAATGCATTAAAATCGATACTCAGGGGGCTGTCTCTCCGCCAAAATTTTCTGGCTAATCCATTTTTCAGTCAAAGTCGGCAGGTAGAGACATGTTATTCTTATGTTCATAGGCTCTGTCTATTTGTGATCTAACTACCCTTCTTAAAGATAAATCCGGTATTTTGTCTTGATCAAAAAAATCTATCTCAGATGTTTCTATACTAGGCTTCATTGAACCACCAGTTATTTCGCAAATGAAAAAGAGTTTGTAGATGTGGGGTAGTTGTGATGGGTGTTGGTGTTTGTTTATGTCGTATACGCCCATTAGTTTAATTGCTCTGGCTTCAAACCCTGATTCTTCGTAAATTTCTTTGCAAATGGCTTGGCTGGGTGACTCATTAATATCTACCCACCCGCCTGGTAAAGACCACAGACCGTCAGTTCTTTCTTTCACCATTAGAATTTGGTCGTTTTTAAAACAAGCACCACGGATATCTATTTTAGGCGTGGCATAGCCTTGCTCAAGATTATATAAATCGAGAATTTTTTCTGCAGTGAGCTCGGATTTATTCGCTAGAATTTCCGCAGCTATAGTTTGTATTTGATGATAACGTTCCTTATCGAATACGTCTTTGGTAAAAAGAAGGCCATTTTGTGCTATTGCAAATAAGGAGTTCGCGATTGCTATTAGCTTGTCCATAATCTTCCCGCTTAATAGTATTAGTTTTAGATTAGTACACAACCCGGTAACAAGCCAGCGGTATGCTTTTAATTGTAATTTTTCCTAAAGAAAGTGCCATTAGACCACTGAGGTAACGTCAGTTTTCCCCATCCTCACTGAAGCTCCCTCAGGACTCATAGCCACCTACACTCAAAGCGTAGAAGCCTTATTTAGGTCCCAATCGACCTTGTAGAATATCTATTGTTTTTTGTACATATTTAATTTCAATATTCATCACTATTCTATCAATATCAATTTGCTGTTTGAAATGCTGGGCTTCCAAAGAATTACTCTTATTAATTTTCTGTGACAAGGCATGATATTTTTGATGGTTTTCTTTTAAATGCAGGAGACGATCCTGTTCTGCCGCTTTCATGGAATTTAGTGCGCTCAATAAATTTGCCAATTGTTTTTGCGTACCTAAAACTTGTTGGTTCTGCCACTCTTTAAAGCTAGATAATGAATGATCCATTTGTGAACTGCTAAACATCGCGCCTAAATTATAGCGTACTAACAAGGCAAAATAAGGCTGGATATTTTGCGATTGATTGGTGGGCCAATTTTGCTGCGCGCCTGCCTGCAATTGAACCGACCAATTATCATTTTTTTGAATATTATTCAGTGTTTTTTGTCGATTATGCTGCGCTGCTTGCAGATTTCGTAACAGATTGTGCAAAGGGACTGGTCTTAATTTGGGGATAGTCCTCGAAACTAAATCAATATAAATCTGTCGTTCCAAATCCTCAAGTCTTTTTAAGGACATATCCACTTCGTAAAACGATCGCATGGTATCATTTTGCCTTTCAAGACGGCCTTGTACCGAATGCACTAATTGCCTTAAATTCTTTTTAGCAGTTTGTATTTCCTGCAATTTATATTCTAGAGCCTGATTTTTAATAGCTAACAAAGCAAACTCTACTTGTAATTTGGCTTCTTGATCTAACTTATAATAGGCACACTCTTCCTGAATTAACCTATCAATATACCTGGCCTTATTTAAATCCGATAAATCTTTTGATAAAGCGGCAATCGCTAATTTTTGAAAATTATTATTAATATCACCATTTGCTACGCGCACTATAGCTTCTGGTGCCTTTAGGGCAGTACTTTTCGCTTGGTTTTTTTCAGTTATGTATTTACAAAATGCATTAAAATCATCTGATGATTCATTGTGTAGCGCTTGTGAATACAATGCATTGCTCGCAAATACAAACCAAATCACTGCAACGAAACCACCAAACTGAATTTTCATAAATCAAACATCCTAAACTATTAAGGGCTTTGAATTCAAAAATACTAATTTCTTCTGCGCATCTGTTTTACTATTAAACTTGATGCCAATAAATCGCCCTTTAGTATCTGATTTAAAAATAGGATGACGGCCGTATTCTTCTCCCTTGTATACTTCAGTCACTTGGCCTGCTTTATAGCAAAAAATCATATCAAAATAACAAGAATAAACCGGGCTGCCATTGCGTACATTTTTTAAATTCGCATAAGGAATAAAAGCAACTGTCTGTGCCCCCTTAGTCGCTAATATATAGGGGCTTTTTTTCATAATATCTAAGGCTACTTGCAGCTTATGAATAGTAAATTTCAGTTCTTTAATCCTGGATTGCAAAGCATAGGTATCTATTTTTAATTCAGCAACTTGCCTATCTAGTTCAACTTTTTTAATCACTTATGCATGGCTACTAAATTATTGGCTGAATCACCGTTTAAGGTCGAAGATGCATTGGCAAAATCAATGGACCTTTGTTCCAATTCATGTGCCTTAGACTTAGAATCAATTAAGCTCGTATGTAAGTTACTTAAATAAATTTGCTGCGAAAGTGCTTCTTGCTTAGTAATTAAACCCATTTTCAATTCTTTATTAATTAATTGCTCTTTGTTTTGAATTTCCATAAGCAAGTTATTCATGCGACCAATAGTTTGTTTTTTTTCCTGATTAAATTTACCGAGAACTAAACTATTCTTAGCATATTGAACCGCTTGAGCCACCATACTCTCCTGCACGCGGTTTTCTAAGAGCAAGGCATTTTTCAAAATTTCGGATTTATCAATCAAGGCTTTTTGTGCTGCTTCCAACTCAGCCGTGTTTTTGCTGAACTGTTGTTCAATATTTAACAGGTGCTCTAAATGCGTCATCACCTTTTCTTGATGGGGCGACAAAATCAAAGGCACTGACCAGCTAGTACTGGCAATAAAAAATATCATAGAAAAACCGTACCAAAGAATGGAACTAATTAATCCGGATAAAAAAATAAATCCAGTCAGGCGATAACTGAATAAATAAAAATTTTGAATGCGCTTCATGATGTCGCACCTGTTTCTCGAGTGACCCAACCGCCATCATCCAGGGTAAATAAGGCGAATAAAGTAATTATGACCGTGCTTATGGGATACCAAAAAGCAGCGTAAATTCTACAGAGCAATAAATCAAACAAAGAAATTTTCATTAAATCAGAATATCGTGAATGGCGTGCGTAATAATAAAACAAAGTCACAATACAAGGACCTATTACAAAATGACATAAAACTATTCCCATCATAGTAGGGATGAATTTACCAGACATCCAAGCAGTGATTACCAAGGAATTCCAAGCAAGTAAAACAAAGACTGGAAAGAAACTAAAGAATGCTGAAATGAAACCATTATTCAGTAACATTTGCGGAATTGAAATCACTAATTGAAAATATTGACCAACAGCTGATCTGCGCCAGCGTAATTGTTGTTTTGCATATTGTGAAATGGTGGTTGGTACATTAGTAAAACACAATGCATCCAAATTCAAATAAGTATTATACCCTTTTAATAATAACATTTGTGTCAGAGCCCTATCCTCTCCATTAGTAATTCGGATTCCAAAAAAATTTCGGGTCGCAATTTGATCTTTAATTTCGTTAAATCGTTCTCGTCGAATAGCGACCAAAGGCCCGCTCAGACACTGAATTTTTCGAAATATTCTCTCAGGCGATTTGATAACTAAAAAAGATAATGCATAAGTAAACGTTTGAAAGCGAGTTAACCAATTAACATTTGCGTTCTGCACCCCTACCCGCCCCCCTACAGCTGCAATTCTCTCTTCAGTAAAACACGACATCAAATTCTGAATTGCGTTTGCATCAAACAGACAATCAGAATCTACGCCAACTATAATTTCTCCGGTGGAAATTTCCACTGCATCCAAAAAATTATGCGCCTTGCCCTGGTTTCTTGGACTTTTACGAGCCACAACATTAGCAAAGTCTTGAGCGGCTTTTTCTATCCAGGAAAAACTATCATCTTTCGAACAATCATCAAAGGCTAAAATTTCCAGCTTTTCAACCGGATAATTAGAAGCGCGCATACTTTTTATAGTTTGATATACCGCCTCGCCTTCATTAAAACACGACATTACTACACTTACTGTTGGTTGGTAATCATAATTGCGTTTTACATCAAAACGTTTACAAAAAAAATTTATCGCAATTCCGATTGAATTAATCAATATATAATAGGTTGAAACTATTAAAATATAAATTATCATTAATACATCAATGCTCATACGATCTCTTAGCAATTAATGAGATTTAATGAAGGTTACAACAGCTCGTCCCCAGGCTTTACCTGGATCAAATAACGGAAATTGACCTTCCTTTGTCCTATTTTGACTACTGGCCCAAATTATACAACCCGAAGCACCCAGATCATACAGAATCTGCAAGCGAGTCGCCATTGATTCTTCATCTAATTCTTCAACCAATGTTCCATTTTTTATTTTATCAAGTGACCGCAATGTAATAATCGGACTGATATATGGAATAATAGGTTTGCCAGCAGCATATTTTTTCGCTGCTTTCATTGCATAGCTTGCGCTTTTAGCCCATGCTTGCAGATTTTTTCCATCGTAGTTATAAAGCACCGGGCTAATAAAATCAACATAATTAATCAGTGACTTATATTTTTCATTCAAAGCATCATAAGTTTCTGTATTTGATTTCCATGAATAAGTGTTTTGCGGCAGAATACCATATACACCAGTTAAAGATTTTGGTTTTAGTTCCGCGTAAGTTTGTAATAGATTTTGCACAATAGGTAGTACCGTTTCAGGCTTGAATCGATTACCTAATTCAATATCAAATGATACTGGAATATCCTCTGCAACAAATGAATCCTGAGCAATTTTATTTAGTTTTACTTTATCAATTTTCCCATCAGTAAACATTTGTTCTTCATAAATAACTTTTATAGGCTTGATACCATAATCGGATAATTGAGACGCACCTTTCCAAGGTAGAAAAGCATAGACAGTAAATACGCGCGCAGACCATGCTTGAGGATGAAACAAGAATAAAACCAAAAATAATAAATTTCTAAGCCAAACGAAAAACATTAAATCCCTGGTGCATTCTTTAGAGTGGAAGACTAAATCATATAGTTAAAAATTTTTTTCATCAATGTTTTTTGGAAATAACCCATCTTCTACGTCCCGCAGCTGAGCCGCGGCACTGCCATTAATTACGTCATCCTGAACGCAGTGAAGGATCTCCTGAAACTGGCACAGTGCCACTTTCAAAGATCCCTCGTTGTACTCGGGATGACGGACTCTAGTGCTTAACTGAATGGCAGTGACCCTAAGAAGCACTGTCATTAAGTTAAGACTTTACGTCATCCTGAATGCAGTGAAGGATCTCCTGAAACTGGCACAGTGCCACTTTCGTAGATCCCTCGTTGCACTCGGGATGACGGGCGCTAGTGATTAACTTGATGGCAGTGACCCTAAGAAGCACTGTCATTAAGTTAAGACTTTACGTCATCCTGAA
>JBAZRP010000143.1:0-5823 GCA_041662885.1 Legionella sp. | reverse complement strand
GCAACAAGACTTTGCTTTATTCAAAATCTCTGGATCCCGCGGACAAGCCGCGGGACGTAGGCCTCAGAGATCCTCAAGAAGTAGGCCCTGAAAAAATGAATTGTAAACACACCCTATTGTTCTATATGACATTTTTTTACTCTTTAACGGTATTTGCAAACCAAAATCATAAGAGCTGCTCTCGCTGGGTGTCATTTGTTAAACCAGTATGCCAGCGCTTGCATCACATATGGGTCGATGGGGACACGGATCTCTATCTATCCGGTTATGCCTGGCATAATCGCTACACTTATACCCCTGAAAAAGTTCAATCTTATAATGAACTCGCTTGGGGCGGTGGACTTGGTAAAAGTTTATTTGGTACGCATCATGACTGGCAGGGAATTTATGCCATTGGTTTTCTTGACTCACACCGTCATGTTGAACCAGCAGTGGGCTATGCTTATTTAAAAGTAGCTTCATTTACCCCAAATTTAAAAGCAGGTTTAGGCTTCACCGTACTCGTTACTTCGCGAGTGGATATTTACAATGGCATTCCATTCCCAGGAGTTTTGCCCTGGGCAGGTATTTTTTATAAAAAGGCGGCTATTGCTGCAACGTATATTCCTGGAGCTGTGGGCGCAGGAAATGTGCTATACATTATCGGCAAGTATTCTTTTTAAGCATTAGCGCTCTTCTTATTTTTATGCTATGTTTTGAATACATTGTGATATGGAAGTCAAAAATGAAACCATTTATTGAAGAAGCGCAAACGTATGCCTCATACCATCAAAATGTTATAACCCAATATACGCATTTAGCGGGTATACCTTTAATTGTTTTTTCTTTGATGATTTTCTTGGGCTTTGTGCAAATTATTATTCCAGGCGTGCTGGCAACAAGCTTGGCCAGTTTTGCCACTTTAGTACTGCTAATTTATTACTTTCGCCTAAATTGGCAGCTTGCTTTAGCTTTAACTCCCATCATGATCTTTCTATTATGGCTGGCAAGTTGGTTCAGTTATTTAGGTCCCAATAAAGTAGGTTTATGGGTATTTGCAATTACTTTTATCCTGGGATGTGCCTTTCAATTATACGGTTATATTGTCGAAGATAAAAAACTGTCCTTCAGGGACACTATATATCAAACCCTAATAGCGCCTTTATACCTGACCGCTGAACTTTTTTTCCTGGGTGGGTATATGAAAGATTTACAGGCACAAATACACAATGTTGAGCCAGCAGTACTCACTAAAGATTAAGCGAACTGTTTTTGCAGGATTTTAAAACAACGATGAATTTTTTCGTTGCGTTTAAAGTCCTGATCAATGGTCTGCGCACTTATATCCTGCACTGCATACTTTTCTTCTAAAATTGGATCCAGTTTAAACTGACGGAAATTTGTTGAAAAATACAAAACACCATTTGGATTAAGTAAGCGCATAGCTGAATGTACCAAGGCAACATGATCTCTTTGTATATCCAAGGTATCAATCATCCGTTTGGAATTAGAAAAACTGGGTGGATCAAGAAATATCACATCGAAGCGATCTCTAGTTTTCTTCAACCATTCACGACAATCATACTGCACAAATTGATGCTCGGAAGGATCGATATTATTCAAGCGAAAATTATCCTCAGCCCATAATAAATAGGTATTAGACAAATCAATATTAGTAGTACTAGCCCCAGCTAAAGCCGCATGCACACTGGCACTTGCGGTATAACAAAAACAATTTAAAAAGCGTGTATCCGGTTTTAATTGCTCAAATTGTAAACGCAGCACGCGATGATCTAAAAATAAACCCGTATCCAAATAATCATATAAATTCACTATTAATTTTGCTGAACCCTCGGTGACTTCTATGGTTTTTCGGGTTTGATTCATTTTTTGGTATTGCTCGCTACCCTTTTGTTGTTTGCGTTGTTTTACCACTACTTTATCCGCATCAATACCCAAAACTCTAGGAACAACCTGAACTACATCTAAACTACGTTGTTCGGCTTTATGAGCAGGAATACTTGCAGGAGCGGTATATTCTTGCAATACGGCATAGTCATTGTATATATCAATAGCATAGGCATATTCAGGGATATCAGCATCATAAACCCGATAACAAGTAATAGAATTTTTTTGTGCCCATTTTTTTAAATGCTTGTAATTTTTTTCCAATCTATTAAACAGCATTTGAGCATTTTCAGACAGCGGACTGGTAGTCGTACCTTTTAATTCATTTTCTGCTGAAATTGAAAAAAGATACAATTTACACTCTAAAGCACCATTGAATAAAGTATAGTTTTTGTGCGCTCTAAGTCCTGTCGCTTTAGCCAATAAAGAATTAGAAGTTAAAACAGCTGCTTGCCAGCCTTGATAACGTGAATGCAGTACATTACCTAATTGTTTATATACCGGAATAAGTTTAGTAACATCTGCCAAACGCTCTCCATAAGGCGGATTACATACCAGCAAACCATGCTCCAGCTCTGGTTTGCATTCATCTACTTCCAAAGTCTTAAACGCAACTAAAGGCGCAACTCCCGCTAACTCAGCATTAGCAATCGCCATAGGAATAGATTTACTATCAGCATCAGTTCCTAAAAGAGTAAGGGTTACCGGCTTGACTTGATGTAAGGCTTGCGTACGTAATTTTTCCCATAAAGTAGCCTGGTGTTGTGCCCAATACTGCAATGATTGATCCTGGCGAATTAATCCAGGAGCAATCTGCGCCGCCATCATCGCGGCTTCAATGACGATAGTACCCGAGCCACAAAAAGGATCATGCAAACCATAACCTTTTGCTGCTAATTCCGGCCATTTGGCTCTAAGCAATAAAGCGGCTGCCACATTTTCTTTCAAAGGCGCAGCCCCAGCTTTTAATCGGTACCCTCTTTGATGAAGACTGTAGCCACTGACATCAAAGCTAACCGTTACTTCCTCATTTTTTAAATAGGCGTGTATCAAAATTTGCGGGTGGGTCTTATCCACTGAAGGTCTGGCAAGATTTAAAGCGCGAAAATGATCGACTATGCCATCTTTGACAACTTGGGCACCGTACATGGTATTGCGAATATGTTCTGAAGAGCCATGAAATTCAACAGCAATAGATTTATCTTGCGAAAAAACGGTTTGCCAATGAAACTGGGTGCACAATTGATGCAAGGTTTGTTCATTATGAGCATTGCCACTAAAGAGAATCACTTGCACACGATTAGCAATTCGCGACCAAAGAACCATTTGATAAATAACAGTGAGCGAGCACTCGCCATAAACACCTTGTGGATTAACTCGGGTAACCACCAAGCCTAAAGTTTTTAACTCTTCTTCCAAAAGATATTCAAGCCCTTTTGGACAGCTCACAAACACTGCATAATTCATTGGATAATTGACCTTAAATGGCGGAATAGGGCTTTTGCGGCACCTGTATTTTTTTGTTGTTGCTGATCATCTACGGCTTTTTTTATTATTTGCCTTAAATATTGCACGTCTTGTGGCTGATATAGTGCGACAAATTCTGTTAGTGCATCCTTACCTTCATTAATCAATTTGTCCCGCCATAACTCCATTTCATGAAAGTCAGCAGTAACACTACTATCTTGATCTAAAATTTGTTGGTAGGCAGCTTCAATTGCGGCATAATCTGCCGCGCGCATTAATTTACCAATTAATTGAGCTTGCCGCCTTTTAGCGCCATGACTTTTAATGGATTTAGCTTCAAGTATCGCTTTATGCAAAACTTCGGTAAGAGGCAAAGAGTCCAATTTACTTGAACTCAACTCAACCAACTTTATACCTAATTTTTGCAAAGCATCGGCTTCACGCTTTTTTTGAGATTTACTGACTTCTTCGTCCATAGTATACACTTACACATAAAATTGAACTGATTATACTATAAACGTCTATTGGGGGCTATGACTCTGACGGAACAAGTACCGGCGCGTAGTTGCTCGTACCTCGATCACGTAAATACGCTCGACCAATGGTTATAAAATTATAAAACAAAATACCGAGCAGTAAAGTATGCAACCATGTTACGGTTAATTGGGTAAATAAAGGCAGAATAATAAATACCCCCAAACAACCAGCAAGGCTTAAAACCATAGTTTTCTTTAAAGGAATCTTATTTTCGCGTAAAAATACCAAAGTAGTCAGTGGTTGTTGCATAGCGCCAGCAGTAGTCATAATTGGGAAAGCAACTAAAGGTGAGACATTCAATAAAAACAATACACCCTGCACCATAACAAATAGGCCGACACCAACTGAAGTAAGTGTCCCACAAACCACCATGGCCAAAAAGCCCACCACTAATTTCCATGAGTGCAGCGCTATTAACTCACCGCCTATGGGTAAAATATGAAACTGATGACACAACAATAAAGTGATAATTAAAGCAAAACAACAAACCATAGCTAAACGCACTGCCTGTTTACTAAGATGACAAACAACAAAGCCACCCAATAGGCCGCCGACACAGGTACCTGCAACTAAGGTAACTAAGGTAGTAAGATCTACATTAACCAGCTGCATAAAAAACAAAGACTCAATAGTTCCAGGAATTACTTGAGCGCCATTATTCATCGCGGGTAATTCATCATCTGTAAACGTACCTAATAATTTTGCTAAAGCCGTATTTACCGCAAAACTACCAATACCAACGGTATCAGAAATAAAGGCAATAATACCACTTAGGATTAATTTAAAGTATAAAGAAGGGGATAAAGGTTCAGATGCTTGCTTACTTAATTTAAAAACCATAACAGCCGTACATGTTAGGCTTAATACTAATATACTTATAATAATTAAATAAAAGGTCATGCTGATCCCATAAAGCAAATACAAGTACCTGGGTATTATACAGGATCTCGGGCCTTATAGGAAGCAGTTAGAGCAAAATGTTTGCACAGCCCCTATTGCGACATCGACTGCCAATATTTAGCTATATCAATTCTTCGAGCAATCCATACCTCAGGCAAGTCTTTTATGTAATTAACAAATTGTTGTAAAGCGACGCAACGACCGGGATGACCACTAAATCGAGGATGAATACCAATACTCATCATTCCAGTCCTGTCTTCCTCATACAAACAATCAAACGTATTTTTCAAATGATTAAAAAACTCTTCGGGACAATTAAACCCAGGGGAGGTACTGTATCGATAATCATTACAATCCAAAGAACAGGGAATTACCAATTGTTTGTCATCAAAATAGGGACAGTCATCCGCATAACTGTCTGAATCGTATATAAAACCACCGATTTCTGCTAACAGCTTGCGCGTGTGCTCACTGCGCCTACTGGTTAACCAGCCTTCCGGTCTTTTACCAGTTAGTTGTGTTACCGTTTGAATGCATTGTTGAATATGTTCTTTTTCTGTCTCTTTAGAAATAGCCCCATAATCAATCCAACGCCAACCGTGACCTGCAATTTCATGAACTGAATTACCAAGATAGGAACATAATTGGGGATTTAGACGCAAAGCAAAACCATTGAGGAATAAGGTTAAGGGAATCTGTTCTTTATCAAACATGCGCAATAAGCGCCATAATCCGGTACGAGAGCCGTATTCAAACAAGGACTCCATAGTTAAGTTACGGCCGCCTTCCGGTCTAAGGCTTGGGGTAAATTCGCCACCATCAACTTCAGCATGAGTATCACCATTAACAGCGGTTAATTCAGCGCCTTCTTCATAATTCAGCATAAAGTTAACGGCAATACGCGCCTTTTCTGGCCACTTAATAGCCGGTCCCTCTTTTCCATAACCAACAAAATCCCTTTGCACCATGATAATCCCTCATCCATTAGGTTAATCCCCAGTGTCAGCACTTCTTCAAGTACCTCGTCAAGTA
>JBAZRP010000142.1:0-5917 GCA_041662885.1 Legionella sp. | reverse complement strand
TGGGGTTGCTCTTTCATTCTATTTAAAGAGCTCTTCACAATGATGCTGAGAAAAATATTTACCGCTCCACCAAATACCCCAAAGATAGTTCCCATATAAATAATTTGAATACTAGTGTGATGTGAATTGGTATTGATAAACTGCGGGAGCATGACTAAGAAAAATACTAAAATTTTAGGATTAAGGGCATTCAAAATCATCCCTTTAATAAACGTGTTAGAATCTGTTTTTTTCGCAGTGCTAACAGAGTCTAATTCAGAGATTGAGGGTTTTCTTAATTGGGATACACCAAGATAAATCAGGAAGATAGCGCATAGGTATTTAGATACCTCAAAAAATAATGGAATTTTAGTAATCGTGATTGTAAGACCTATTGCTGATGCAAATATGTGCAATAGCGTACCGCATTCTATCCCAATAATGGATAAAACAAGAGCGCGCACGTCACTATTTAGCGTTTGGTGTACCACATAAAACATAGTTGGTCCAGGCATAATATTTAATAGAAATAGTGTAATTAAAAAATAGGTCATGGCTTTAGTTCCTTGTAAGTTGTGTCTTCATCCCATTGATGAGGGTCCATAATTGTTGACTTAACAATAATAAATATTCTGAAATTCATGACTAAAACGGCTTACTTCAGTAGCTAATTGCGTGGAAGATTCTTTAGTTTCTAAGGCTCGGTAAATCAACTCAGCAATGATTTTCATATGAGGCTCTTTCAAACCGCGCCGTGTCATTTCTGTGGTTGCAAGCCGTAACCCTCGAACTTGAGGAAAATCATGGCATGTGTCCCCTGGTAAATTGACATGATTTCCAATAATATTGCATGATTCCAATCGCTTCGCTGCGTTAAACCCTCCTCCATATTTTTCTGCATTGATCAAAACCTGATGAGTCTGGGTGTAATTTTTTTCTTTAGCAAAAATTGAGATACCTAATTCATTTAAATATATTGCCAGAGCCTTAGCGTTCTTCACGACTTGCCCCATATAAGATTCACCGTATTCAGAAAACTCAAGCGCTGTTACTGTTAAAGCTGCAACGCGATTTAATTGGTACGTACCGACAAAATTGGGAAATACCGTAGAGACTAAAGGCTTGGTTAATTGTTGTTTATCCCAAAGCAATAAACCTCCTTGAGGACCACTGAATGTTTTTCCAGTTGAGCCACTTACAACATCAACTCCACAAGCAAAGGGATTTGCAAAACATTTCCCAGCAATTAAGCCTAGTTCGTGAGAAGCGTCATAAAAAACCTGCGCATTATATTGGGTTGCAATACCTCGAATTGCAGCCAAGGGTTGCTCAAATAAACAGACTGAAAATCCAATAGAAATGAGCTTGGGACTGTGTTGAGAAACCAAGCATTCTAACTGTTGCAAGTCTATAGTAGTTTGATCGGGTAAAAAGGGCATAGGAATGATTTTCAAACCCAACAAACCTGGCATACTTTGTATACAATTACTGGAATCACCACCATGTTGAGGCATTACCGAAATGATAGTGTTATTTTGGGAGGTTAAAGCCGAATAGACAACTTGGCACGACTGGGTACCACCCAAGAGTCGGTGTTCGCAATAATTGCAATCAAATAGTTTTTTTAGCAATTCATGGCCGATAGATTCTATCTGATCAATAAAATGAGTGCCCATAAAATACCGATATCCTTCCCCAATATGACCACCTGCTGTACGCATACTTAAATCCGATGACAGTACAGAGCGTGCAAGAGCACTCATTGGACTTTCAGCGGCAACTAAATTAATACAGTGGGTTGCACGCCAATTTTGCGTGCTATGAATTAAACCAAGCAATAAATCCTGCATCTCACTAAAAGTATCGCACTGTGATAAATTATCTTGCGCCTGTCGTAATAATGCAGAATCATAAAAGAATTTATCAGGCGTTAACATGAAGCGCTTCCTCAGCCTTTACGTTATCCCACCAGCGATCATCCACCTCGATAGATTGCTTCTTGATATCTCTTGCACTGCCCCAAGTCATGTTCAACATAATGCGAGTGGCGTCATAACGGAGGGGCACCGTTCTATGCAGAGTGGTATCTGCTTTTAATAAATAGATATCACCTGGTAAAAAAGAATAGGTATAAATTGGATTATCACAAAGATATTGGTATAAATTGGGTTCGTCTTTATCCCAGCTAGTATGCGGAATACACTGTAACATACCACCACAATCAACAGGAGGCACCTCTACAATCCAGATTAAGGCATAACTATAATCACCCCAATGCCAGCCGTGTGTATCACCACTGAATTCTTGCTTTGTTATGACAAATTTCTCATCTTCCTTTACATCAATTAATAGTTTTTCTTGAGTGATTTGTTTAAGAAACTGTAATAATGACGTCGATTCTCTAACTTTGGAAAGCATAAGACTATGTTGTGCTATCAATTCGCTGCGTACCACACTTAAATACCGTGGCGTATTATCAGTTGTCTTTAAAATAAGATCGCGGCGCTCAGAAAATTGCTTGAGTAAAACCATTATTTCCTGATGTATGGTTTTTTTCATAGCTTCTGAAACAATATTGGGTATTTTAACCATTCCTTGCCGTGAAAAGGTTTCACTTAAAGCGCGAATTTTTTTTATTGAGAACTCATTGCTAATATGTTCAAAAATTTTTTCATCCATGTTTTTCATCAGTTATCCTTTTGTTGTTAGTTCAAGATTGATTGTAACTATTGCAAAATTGAATTCAATCCGCGTATTTGGTAAAATATTATTTCATAAATGAAATAGCTGGATGAGCTATGCTTTCTGAGATTCAAGTATTTATTCAGGTAGTAGAGAGTAATGGTTTTACTAAGGCAGCACGTGTATTAAAAATGTCTACCGCTTCCGTAACACGGAAGGTAGCAAAGCTTGAAAAGGAGCTTGAAGTTACGCTATTAAATCGTAATACCAGAAAATTTTCTCTAACCGATTATGGAGAATATTGTTATAAACAATGTCACAATATACCGGGAATACTGGCTGATTTACGAGGAACTCTTACCAACAAATTCAATGAGCCAAGTGGCTCTCTTAATCTAAGTGTTTCCGTTTATTCCGGCTATATGGAATTAATGCCAATTATTAGTGAATTTTTACGTGAATACCCTAAAATTACTATTCAATTCATTAAGAGCAATATCTTTCCCGATCTCATAGATGAATCATACGATATTTACTTCCGTTATAAAGAAATTAATACTCGCACCTTACAAGCTCAAAAATTAATAGATCATCAAATAATTTGTTGTACCACACCCGACTATATAAAAAAGCATGGAACGCCTTTAAAACCAGAGGATCTAGCCTTACATAATTGCATTATTCATCAAATCAATTTATACGAAGGCGATCACTGGAATTTTAGTTATCTTAACAAAAATACATCCATACAAGTGTCTGGAAATTTGCGAATTAATAATTCTGTACTCGTCCTGGAGTCTGCATTACAGGGAATTGGAATTGCGCGTTTACCCCGTTATTTTTTTAAAAAACACATTGAAAATGGCGAATTGGTGGAAGTATTAACTGAATACAAGCCTCCCCGATTACCAGTTTGGTTAATTCATCCAAGACCTGGGTATATGTCGCGTAAACAAAGATTATTTGTTGATTTTATATTGAATGCCTATAAGAGAAACTCATGCAACTTATGTTAAAGCTGCTCGACATGAAAAAGGTTCAAGAATTGGTGTCGACAGTGGGAAATAAATTTAATTGAGACTTTAAACTATGAATACAAGGATAATATTATGCCAGACAAGATATTTCTTACCTTTGGTGCCTCTGATCCCAAAGCCGGTTCTAATCCCTACCGACATAGTTTTTTTATCTTATCAAGATTGCAAGCAGATGCCACCAGTATGAACGTTTTTGATACTTGGGGTTTCACGGCCGTACCATCTCGTGGTGCTCCCAATAGCTTGCGTACCTATATTAAAAAAGATTTATTACGATTTAATTACGACATGTATGGTAACCATGGCATCTTATGTCATGAACAATACCGATATCTGGATGTTGGTGATGGCCTGCATGGTATTAGCTTTGAGATTTCAGAAGAAAACTGTCAGAAATTACAGCAAAAATGCAGTACAATGGTAGCCGATCAAAATGCAGCAATAGCACAGGCTGTAAAGGATTTAAACTTGGAAGCCAAGTCATCCGTAAACATTAAGGTCTATGAATACGAAGACCATTCACAAGAAATTTATAATCATGAGATTAACCTTGCTCGAAAGGAACAACGCCTGCCACGCTTAAGACATTTTGAATTTCCATTATTTAGTGTCTTTGGGTCAGGAACAAATACCTGTAAAACCCAAATAGTACATTTATTTGATGGCATACTCACCCCGCAACAAATAGCCAGAATTACCAATAATGGGATGACTACTTCTTTCCCTCTATTTTCTGGGACTACCGAATCCATTCATTTATACAGCACCGGCCCTTTAAGTTCGCACATCAAAGCTTCGGGCGCCACCGTCTATTTCCGAGATAATTACAAAAACGAAATAGGTCTGAATTGGACTACTCCTCCAACCCTTATTGAAACCTTCGATGAGAAAACGAAGCATGATTTACACATAGATCCAGCTTATGTGAACGATTTTAAAAAGTTTGCCAAAACCTTACAGGCCTTGTATTGGTTCTTTTTAAACACACCCATTGCTAATGCAAAACAAGAAGTAATCGATGATATTCAAGCAAAAATCTCTGGTTTATTTAAACTCAGTATCACTACGAAAAATATGGCAGAAACTCAGCAAACCCGATACATGCATAATTTCTTTAGATCTTCCAAAGTTATTCCAAAGCAAAACAGGCCCGAGGCAATGACAAATATTGAGGACTTCTTCAACAATATTTATGAAACAGCATCAGAATTATCTGAAGAAGATAAGATAGAATTATGCAAAATTTTAGGCCGCCCCTACTCTACTCCAACACAAAGCTGTTTATCAATAAGCTACGGGGGGCATTAGTTGCAGGAAGGAGAGCTAATTGCCTAGACGACACGATTCCAATATTTTGATTTTTTCTTCCTGACGCTTAATTTCTGTACCTATTGTAGATAGCGCATCGGAAAAAAACCGCGTCCTATTGGCTGTTACTTGTTGTGGATCTGCATTGACTAAATATTTTCGAACGCATTCATAAGGCTCGTCTTTAGTGCTTTGTAGACCTTTTATTTCATCCTGTGCTTTTTTCAGTAGCGCCAACTTAGTATGTTTAAAATCAATTTTTTTCTTGATAAACGCTGTGGCGCTGTCTGTTTGACCTTTAGTAACTATAGCATCCACCGATTTTTCCAACTCTGTAATTGCAGTACGATTATTTAAATAACCCAATATTGGAGCATCGTATTTGTTTATATAATTGGATAATACTTCAATCAATTTATTAAAAGTATTCAGTTGCACGTTCTTAAATTTCGGTGAGAGACTGTCATAGCCATAATTTTTTCGAAGCAGGACATCAACGACATAACGATCATCATCCACATTCAGAGGTAATTTTATAAAATAACGACTAGGAATTTCAAAACCCAACCAAGAACCAATATTTTTAATTAGCTTCATAATTGGAGTAACAATTGCCTGCTTAAAGGTAAAAAAAAGATTAACGGCTATGGCGGCTTGATTGGTATAAACCAGCACAGAAAGCAGCGTTAAACCGGTTATGGGGGGACAAAGAAAATAAGCTAAAGCAACACAACCAACCAGACAGCCAAAAGTAATCAACATATCGAGTTTACTGACTTCACCCGTGTAACATTTGTATAAATAATTCGAAACAAATCCCAAAGATAAGCTCAAATTGATCAAAATCAGCAGAATTTCCTTACTAAGCAAACTGGCTACGACTATTGCTGGTGTAAAAAAAATGGTAATTA
>JBAZRP010000141.1:0-5973 GCA_041662885.1 Legionella sp. | reverse complement strand
ACTAGAGCCCGTCATCCCGAATGCAACGAGGGATCTCCGAATATAGCACTAGGCCAATTTCAGGAGATCACTGCGTTCAGGATGACGTAAAGTCTTAACTTAATGGCAGTGGGCAGTCGAGACACTGCCATTAAGTTAAGCACTAGAGCCCGTCATCCCGAGTGCAACGAGGGATCTCCGAATGTAGCTCTGGGCCAGTTTCAGGAGATCCTTCACTGCGTTCAGGATGACGTAAAGTCTTAACTTAATGGTAGTGTGTCCCGGACCGTCCCCATTCTTTCTGACCGTAGCAAAGGCTGATGGAACTTATTATAAAGAGCTTCAGTCTCTAGCAAAAATCCAGTTGCTCATTATTGACGATTGGGGAATGGAACCATTAACGCAGTCTCAGCGCGCCGACCTTATGGAAATAATGGATGACAGACATGGCCATTCATCAACATTAATCATAAGCCAACTTCCTGTAGATCAATGGTATGCCTCTATCGGTGATAATACTTTGGCTGATGCTATTTTAGATAGGTTAGTTCATAACGCACATCGAATAAATTTAAAAGGTGAATCTATGCGAAAAATACTTGGAAAATTGACTGAATGTGAACAGTTGGTATAAAAAGCACTTGGGACAATACGTTAAATTAGAGGGTGTTCACGTTCGACCAGAATCGGTGTTCATTTTCACCGAAATACGCATATTTGGCTTAATGATAGATTTTGACTATCCCTGAGAGCAATTGATACATCTAAAACAGCATTGATACGATTCTCATGAATAAATGGAGATCCTTCAACTAACGCGGTAAATAATAATTTTTCAGCAATCATCGTTGTTCCATACAAAAAAAAACGATAGTAGATCATTAAATTTAATCTATTTCAATATTTTTAGTGCATTTTCGTGGGGATAAATCAGATCCTGAGCGGGGCGAAGGATCCTCTCTTCAGGTAGTACGCCTGATACAATTACATTTCAAGTCCAAATGAAAGGAATAACCTGCCACGAGCAAGCAGGGTATACGCACCAATACATCGCTGCCATAAAAAAGAGTTTCTATTAAAATTCAAACGGGGCAGGGAGCGCTATTGATAATATTTTGGTCCCGACCCCTAGATTCCCCCCATACGTTCTAATTACCCTCGGCTCGACATCCCGTTAGATGAGAATGAATTACTAGAAGGTGCTTGGGAATTACCAGGAATAGCAGCTTCCAATTTGAAAAAACTTGATGAATTAGTAGCTCTTTTTGCCACGACCGAAGCACTAAATAATTGTTTCCTGCGTTCTAATTCGTGTGCAATTTCGATTGTGTCTGTATCTGGTGCTAGATGTATAGGAACATAGTGACCACTTTGCACCCCTGTTTGATTATTGGTGAAATGGGAATGCATTAAATAAACTAGCGGATTACCTTCTGTGCCAATGGTTGGCATTGGTATGTCATTTGAAATAATTACAATCTGTATTTTTAAAGCATTACTTAAGGCTGCAATCTCAAAATCATCGCCATATTCATTAGTACCTTCCATTTCATTAATACGATTTTTAAAGGACTCTAAATCCATTATCATAGGTACAAAGTGTTCAGAATTATTCCGTAGGTAATTGACTGCCAATTGACGCAAATAGCTAGTCGTATAGCCCTCTTTATTAATAAGCTGCGCGATTGAGTGAAATAAGCAGCTACCGTCTCCTACTGCTGACCCTAAAATCATCCCTTTGGGAAGTGGCAACTTAGCACGCATAGTATTTATTATTTTCTGGTTGGGTAGATTTGGCATTTTTTCTTCATCTGCCACTGGTGTAATCTTTATTTTTTTTGTTGTAAATTTCGGAGAATGTTCTGCATCTATATCAATTATGACTTGAGAGGTAATTTGTTCCTTGGTATTTTTTGTAAGTTCCTTCTCAGTGCCAGGTACTTGGAAGCTCACTTTTTTTACAGTTTTGTCGGTAATTATTTTTGTTAGTTCGATTGCAATTTCGTAACGAATTTGTGTGTAATCGATGAATTTTTCTGGGCTAGAAAACTGAATTTTATGATTACCAAGAAATTGCTTCGCTACCATACAAACAGCTACACCACAATTATGAGCATCTCTTTGTTGAGGAATGTTAATTCTTGAAAAATCAAATTGAGTTTCCCAGCGTTGATTATTATTGGGGGAATAGTCATGTAACTCTTGAAGTAAAGTGCCAACCCGGTTTTTGATTAGCATTTCGTTATTAATAAATCCATTAGAGTTCAAGGAATTACATAAACTAATTTTAGTTTTACCTTTCGCTTTTTCAATAATCAATATACCAAAATGTGCGTTGATGCAAATTGGCCATAATATAAATTTTGCTCGCAATAATTCATTTAAATCTCTACGCATCTGTGTTGCTTTGAATAGTCTATTTTCATCTAAATGTAAAGAATTAAGAAGTTCAACCTCACTAGAAAAAGAGGATTTTTTAATCCGATTTTTGATATATAAGTAAACATCCATATCATTAAGACGATGAACTTCTGACAAATTTTCTGATTCAGGTAAAATTCTTTTAGCAGTTTCTTCGCCCATATTTTCCGACAATTTTTCGAATATATCGGCATTGCTCCTTGTGTATGGTGGAATATTTTTCATATCTCCCCATAAGCCCCATATCAATGATAGTCTTGATATACTTTTTAAAGCACTAATGGCTAGCAGTAAATTATCTTGGCCATTTATTTCTTTATTTCCGATATCATTTTTTGCGTTCTCAAGATATATTTTCAACTGATCATAGCGTGACTTATAGAAATTATGAAATATATAACCTTTCCTAGCATGAACAGTATTAATTTTATCAATATATTTTATAATTACGTCAATTTTTTGATTGATAGATAAAAATATCATTCTATCATTATATATCTCATTAAAACTTATGCAGGGTAAAACAAGTAGTCGACCATGCAAAATCACAAGTTCTTTTTGAAATTCATGCTCATTTGCAGTAAAAATGCCTTCAAAGCCAGTGGAAAGTGAGCTACCACAAATTGAGTTCAGGGACTGCATCACTTGTTTTGAAATGAGATCACCATTAGTTCCATTGCTTTCACAAACAACTGCTAAAGTGATAGCATTTGTTTGGATGCTATTAAAATCAATCACGCTGTCCTTGGTAAAGTCACTGACGCTTATTTTTAAACCCTCGTCTATTTTTTGTTGTATTCCATACAAAATGTCAGTTATATTGTCACTTGATTGGCTTAGCATCAAAAAATAATGCATTTGATTCTCATCAATGCCCCAATTAAAAAATGAGGGTTCTTTTAGAGTGCCCACATCCAGATTACCAATTGATCGAGTCATATTAAGGCCGTGGAACTTTCTTTTAGAATTAGGTTTCATGTACTGTTGATAAAAAACCTCGTTTTGAGGATTGTGTGGCTTGTTTAGCGCTTTATGGTCTACCCTTTTTTTAGTATAGTTTACTGCAATAAGTATTGCTTCCATTCCCCCCAAATTGGCCGAATAAATATCAAGGCGTTCGTTGGCAATATCTTTGTATACCATCGTGCACATCAGTGTACTACCCGAATTTTTGCAGTATGTTGCATAGGGTTCACGTACTTGTGTATCCGCTATAATTAAATGAACTAATTCCCTGAATTTTTCTTTAAGATCCGTTATTTCACTATTGCTAGCATCTATTAATTGTTGACTTCTAAAAACAGTCATATCAGCACCTTGAATTTAATTGGAACAAATTATACTATCATGAGCCTCATTCGTCTTTTCCGACTTACGAGCCATCAAGTTAAGCAAAATTTTTGCATCAACTCACTGGGTACGTCATCCAGAGCTGAGATGACGTATTTCCCGGGCTTGTTGAGAAGCTACACTTGATTATAGGTTTTAGATGAGCCGTCTTTGAGTACAAAGGCTCATGGAAATGAGCTTTTGCTTAGATTCTATTTGATTTGTCTATACGGGGCTTTTTATCTAGGTGCTCTGAGCGATCATTATTCATTGTGTTATTTAGATTTGCCTGGCTGTTAAGAGCAGCAGGAAAAAAGTTGTTGTTGCCTAATGCAAACAAGGCTTGAACTGCTGGATCATTTTTAGATGACATAACAGGCCCTCTTGGATGGGTGTATGTTACATCAGTCGAAATGTTTAAACTTGCAACAATTGCTTTTTCGGCCAGAAGTTCCTGTTGTAACCGCTCGATAATTGCTTTAGCGTTAAGCACTTCTTGTTGCAAACGACTAATTTCTACTTGAGAGAGTTGCGATTGATTTGTTTTTTCCTCAAGAAGTTTTGCATAAGCTTCAGAATTGCTAGACTGGATATCCTTCATGCTAGATTCCAATCTTTCTAATTTTGCGGTAGCATTTTCGGCGGTAGTTTGATGGTGCTTAGCCTCAATCTTGTAATCACTCATTATTCCATGCATGATAGTTATTTGAGCTTTCATCTCTTTGTTTTCACTAAGCAAAGCCTTTTGAGTATTGGTGTAGCTGGGTGAGGGTTGATAAACCGGCTTATGTTCTGCTGGTTCAGGTGCGGCAATTGGAGCAGCGGGGGCAGTGGGAGCAGTTTCTTGTGCTTTCACTTCTTGACTCCCAGCCTTTGGAAAGCGTAATGTTGCAATTTCGCCAAACTTACTTTTAAACATCAAAAATACCTCATTTTAAAATGATTATACGCATGTAAAATTGGGGTGATCCCAAGCTACCTAAAAATTTAATGCGCAATTAAATCATGGTTTGCCCATAAAATATAGTAGTTTAAAATATATTGCTTAGTACGATAAAAAAAATAGCACCTAGCGAGCGCGGCGACATTAGGGAAAGCACATAAGTAGGATAAACCAGATACTTTCAAATAGTTCAGTTACAACTCTATATCCATAGATTAATTTTTGTATTTAACTGATTTATATGGCTTTTCTTTAGCATGGCCGAATCAAAAACCACCAACCGAGTCACTGAGATAATGTAAAAGGGGACGGTCCGGGACAGTCCCCTTTTAAAATTGCTCAATTTGTATTTTTTGAATTGGGGACTGTCCCGGACCGTCCCCATTCTTTATGGGGGACCCTGAACGATTTCACTATGAGTTCTGAGAATAAAGTTCTGAGAATAAAGTTGGAATATGGCCTTTAATAATGTATAATGCAAAAAAATAAGACAATATATAGGGGTTCAACGAAATGAAAATGTTTGATATGGTAACAACGATTGTAAAACAATATGGTGATATAACTATGCTTACCGATGATAACAAATTATTTAAGGTTAAAGTTACATATCCATTGTCAAGTCAACAACTGAATGATGTAGAGGCAATTTTTGATAAATTTAAAGAAAATTGTACTAGCCCTGACCATATAGGCACAATTGGCGCGTCGAATATGATTTGCTCATTAACACTTGAAAAAAATGATGCAGATAGACTATATAATCAACTTTCCGCGGTTTTGAAAACAATTAGTGATCAAATGACCGATGATATATTTTATTCTATGGTGTGAAATCGGGGTTAAGCTTTGAGAATATAGATTAAGGGATAGGGTTTTATGTTTTAATTTAGTGCCCCGGATTTGGGAAATAGCCTGATTTTCCCTGCTGCTTGCATCCTATCTTCACTTTGCCGATACTCCATCGTTTTGGATAATTAAAATTTAATTTGGGGGTCAGTGACTCCCAAATTTTGCAAAATCAGCTGTTGTTTTGGGCTTTTTTGTACATTAGAGTATTGTCCAAAAAATCAAATGATGGTTTAAATCAAAGTTCATCAACGCAGAAGTTGTAATAAATCACACCGTTATTTATACCGATGATGAAGGTAAATATTTTCGTGATTCTGGTGACAGTTTTGCTTGGCGAAATCACAATCCTGGAAACTAATTTCCCGATGAAGTAAGCGCAAGACATAATCGAATAATGGGGCACAATTTAAAGAATGCATTTTGTTGTGTATAAATAGAATTGTCATTAG
>JBAZRP010000140.1:0-5994 GCA_041662885.1 Legionella sp. | reverse complement strand
TTACACGTGCCCATTTATCAACGGCATTGGACGCCATGACGCGTAAAGGGATCAAAGAAGAAACTAGAAAAGCTTTATCTTCCCTTAATTTGATGATGGATTATGGTCTTATGAGGCATTTAATTGATCAAAATCCAGCTCGTTTATTAAAACCAAAAGATTTTGCAGCGACGGCAAGTAAACCACGTGATCGAGTTTTATCAATGGAGGAGTTGCAGCGATTGTGGTTGGTATTAGATCAAGCTACAACAGTTAACAAATTTGATGAAAATATATCATCAATGTCTATTATTACCGCTAGTGCTATTAAATTATTGATTTTGACAGGTGCACGTCGTAGTGAGGTTGCAGCTATGAGTTGGCAAGAGCTAGATCTTGAGGCGGGTATTTGGATATTACCCTCAGAAAGAACTAAAAATCGTCAAGTGCACACGATTTATCTTTCAGATTTAGCACTCAAAATTATTCGTTTCTTACAACCTATAACAGGTCATTCAATGTTTGTTTTTGATACTGGTAATTATAAAGAAAATGGCCATATTCATCCTGACACATTAACGGGGGTTATTGGACGATTAAGAGGAACAACAAAAGGTCTAAAAAAGAAAATTAGCCAGGATGCGCCATTGGCTAATATTAAGCCATTTAGTATTCATGATTTGCGCAGATCTGCGGCTACAGCATGGGGAGAGCATTTGAAGATAGAACCTCATGTAATTGAGAAGATGCTAAACCATCAGCCTTTAAACAAATTGATTGCTACTTATCAACGTGCTGTTTATGCCGATGTTCAAAAATCGGCTTGGTTAGCATGGGGATTAATCATAGAGAAAAATATGAGTACTTGATAGTAACAGTGCTATTTAGGAAATATTTTATATATTTGGATATATGGTGAGTGAAGTTTATGAATACAATAATTGACAAAATGAAACATGACGATATTTGGTGTACCGAGGATATCTGTGCAGTTCTATCTGAACATAATGATGAAGTAGGAGATCAGTGTGTTTTTCGAGATTTATTATATTCAGCAAAAAAAGCTGAGAAAATTGAGGCAATTAATGAGCCGATGTTTATTCTTGAACATACAAGCGAGTATAGACTTTACAATTTTGAATATAAACAGGAAGAAATAACTGCATGGATTTTATCTAAATCTTGGGTCTTTCCACTTCTATCCCCAAAAAATATTTCTCCTAAAATTGAATCTGTAAACATGAACATTATTGCTGGATTGCTAATGGCTCTATTAGGCTCTGGCGCAAATTTATCTAAAAATTCTCGTTTTAAAGATCAATCATCTCTCATCGATTATCTTGAGGCGAATTTTAAACCAAACTTAGATGGCATGTCGAAACGAACTCTAGAAGGCCGATTTTCAGAAGCAAATAAAATATTGAAGCAATTAGGTTTGGAAATTACATAAATCGAGAGCAACCGCAATTGCGGTAAGCGTAACCGCAGCTGCGGTTACATAACTAAATGCACCAACTAGGATGCTCCTGTTTTTAATTAAATTGGAGTAGACCACAATGTATGAACTTCCTTCTATAGGCTATTTACGCCTCTCTCAAATTTTGGGTAATAAAAAATCAAGACCACCAATACCTGCATTAATTCCAGTTGGTAAATCCACTTGGTGGGAAGGAGTCAAATCAGGCCGATTTCCAAAGCCAGTCAAACTTGGCCCCAAAACAACGGTATGGCGTATAGAAGATATCCGCCAATTCATCAAAAACGGTTGTCTATAAGGCGGAGGTGAGCAGAATGTATATTGATTTAATTGCACAGGCCTGTGGGCAGTGGCCTTATATTTTAGAGGCATCGGGTATAAATCTATCATATCTTAAAAATAAACATGGTCCTTGTCCCATATGTGGAGGAGCAGATCGCTTTAGATTTGATAATAAGGATGGTCGAGGAACTTTTATTTGTAATCAATGTGGTGCAGGTGATGGCATTAAATTATTAATGCTTTATCGTGGATTTGATTTTAAAGAGGCTCTTAATTTTGTTGAGCATTGCCTGAATTACAATCTTGAGCCAATAGCAGATGTTTTGAAAAAAAATGTAATCGTCCAACAGGCTCTTAAGAAACAAGACGATCCTGACTCTAGGCGTAATTGGATTAACCAGATTTGGTCTCAATCGCAGACAATCACAGACGGGGATCCAGTGTACTGTTATCTGCACGCACGAAGTATAAAACTAAGCGCTTTTTCGCATAACTTACGATATCACCCTAATCTGTCTTATTACCATGGAGATGAAGAGATAGGCAAATTTCCAGCGATGGTTGCAAAAATTCAAGACCATAATGGGAAAATGCTCACTCTGCATCGTACTTATCTTGGCTATGGTTGTAAAGCAGATGTTCCTAAACCTAAAAAGCTCATGTCACCCATTATAAAAGGCTCAAGTTTAGGTGGGGCAATACGACTATGTGCTCTATCTAATGACGGAACATTGGCGCTGGCAGAAGGAATAGAAACAGCTTTAGCAGTTCATATTGCTACAGGTCTTCCAGCATGGGCAACTATTAGTGCTCAAGGGATGGAGCGTATCATTTTACCTCAAGGAATAAATAACATACTGATTGCTGCGGACAATGATCATTCAGGAACTGGACAAAAAGCCGCGGCTGAATTGGCCATACGATTAATCGGTATGGGGAAAAAGGTGAAAGTTATTATGCCTCCTGTTGTTGGTCAGGATTTCGCTGACCTGTTATTGGAGGCAATATAATGAGCGTTGAGCAAATTCAAAAAATTTTGGAAGAAACCCCTAACTCATCAGCAAGTGACTTTATTGAGCCGCTGCCGGAGCGTATTAATGCACCTAAATTTCCTCTAGATGCATTAGGAGATATTCTGGGCGGAGCAGCTAAGCAATTAGCTTATCATGTTCAGACTGGCCAAGGACTGGCTGGGCAATCTGTTTTGGCTGCGGCTTCTTTGGTCGCTCAGTCACATATCAATATAAAACGTGGGGCAATTGGAGAAAGCCCAGTATCACTTTTTTGTTTAAGCATTGCTGAATCAGGTGATCGAAAAAGCTCCTTGGATCGTTTAGCACTTACTCCAATTAGAGAATATGAAAAGAAACAACGCGACAACTTAGCAGATGCAATGATGAAGTATACATCCGATTTAACAGCATGGGACGCGCACCGTAAATCTATATTTGCTCATACTCCAAAGCAAGAAATGACGGATGGGCAACGAGGTGAGTTAGCTGATAAGCTGTGTGCCCTTGAGGCTCAGAAACCTCAAGAGCCTCCTCGCCCTAATATCACTTTTAGCGAGCCAACTGCTGAAGGTATTTGGCATCATTTTAATCAAGGAAAACCTACCTCTGGTCTTTTCAGTGATGAAGGTATTTCTTTTTTTTGTGGCCACGGTATGACAAGTGAAGCCAGAGGAAGAATGATTTTTATACTCTCAAAATTATGGGATGGTGATCCCATTACTCGTACTAGAGGAAGTCAGGGGGAGTCTGGTACTTTAGTTGGGCGCAGATTATCAACTCATTTGATGGTTCAACCTATCGTAGCAACTCAAGTACTTTCTGACCCCTTACTTCAAGGACAAGGATTTATTGCTAGATTTTTAATTTGCAATGAAAAGAGTATTGCTGGGACTCGTCGGTTATGTGAGCGGGATTTTAACAATGGGGCTACCAATGATCCATTGGTCAATAGATATTGGAATTGTCTGAGCTGGTTACTAGAAAAGCCATTATCTACAGATTTTAAAAGTGGTAGTTTGGAATTAAGAACAATGGATCTTGTTGATGATGCGCTCAACACATGGATAGCCTTACACGATGGCATTGAAAAAGAAATTGCACCAGGGGGCGTTTATGAATGCATTAAGCCTTTTGCCTCTAAAGCAGCTGAGCATGCAGCGAGAATTGCAGCAATATTGGCTTTTGTAGAAAGTTATGCGCATCCTGCAGTGGAACATGTTGAACGAGCAGCACAGATTATTTCCTATTATTTAGAGTCAATGCTTGTCTACATACAAAATGCAAGTCAAGAGGAGGGGGATTTTTTAGCAGGTGAATTATTAGTGTGGATTAAAAATCATGATGGTAAGCTTTCAGCTAATGATTTTAAGTACCTCAGCCCTGTATCTCTTCGTCTTGTAAAAAAAGTAAGACCCATATTAAAGTACCTTGTCGATTTGGGCTATCTTCATGTTACGCAATATGGTCGTAAAAACCAGGAAAAAGCGTGGGAGATTATCAATTATGATTGACTTGATCGCTAATGGTTTTGCACTTAGAAAACAGAAGCACTTTCATGAGTCGGCGGCGGATAATTTAAATCCGCAGCCTATCCGCAAACGCTATCCCTTATGCTTGTGGAGACTCCGCACAATCCGCGTATTCCGCAAAAGGAGTAAACATATGTGGAAGTAATATTTTACAGCATAAAGCGGATTATGCGGAACATGCGGAAAAGCGGTTCAATATTGAATATCCATCTGCGGATTTATTGCGGAAAACATGCGAATTTGATGATTCTCTGCAAGAAAATGTATTACATAAAATAAAAATAGTGCAATGCGATCTTTGTATGCATTTTACTCCTGATGCTATTGGCGATGGTGTTGGCATAGGGTGTTGTGCTTTGAATGTGAAATTTACACAAGAAATTCATGGAAAAATGCCTTTATATCGGTATGCAGAAAGACATTGTGTGCAATATAAACAATCAGGATAATGTTAATATTATAAGCTTTACATTAAAAAGTCAGGCTTCTAGTAAAAGGTTTAGCCAAAGTCATATTTCCTGTAAAATGCAGGAAATATGCAGAGAATGGTGAGTTATGGCAAAGTTTCAAAAGGGCATATCCGGTAATCCATCAGGAAAAAAACCAGGTACATTAAATAAAAAAGCGCAATTAGCAAAGCATTTTGAAGCACACGCTGAGGCATTAATTGATAAAACAATAGAGCTTGGTTTATCTGGGGATCCAGTGGCACTTAGACTGTGTATCGAGCGTTTGGTACCAAAGGCTAAAGAGAATACGGCTACTGTTGTTATGCCTGCTTCAAATAGCATGGAAACAACAAAAATAATGCCGGTGCTTTTACAATCGCTCGCAGGTCAAGAGCTAAGCCTTAGTGATTTTAAAAATATGATGGATATTTTTATTGCACATGATAATGAAGTACAAAAAGAAAACAAAAAACATGAGGTGTTAAAATTAGATACAAAAGATCCAATTGAAGCAGCTAAAGCTTATGCCAGGATAATGCAAAGGAGTTAGGCTAAAATCTATTTTTATTATTGCGAAACAATCTACAGGAATTGATTTTATCGCTTTATTTTATTTACGGTAATTTCAACCTATGACAAATGATTTACTCAGCATAATAAAGAATGCATCCACTTGGTGGGATGTATATAGCGAATTATCAAAGCAAAACACAGTAAGAAACCCGTTAGTTGGTAAGCTATTCGAGGAATTTTGCAAATGTTATTACTTATTAGATTCATTAGTCAAAAATGAGTATCGTAACGTTTGGCTTTTTAGTGAAATACCACAGAATATCAAGACGAGGCTTAACCTTGGTAAAATAGATCATGGTATAGATCTCGTACTCGAGGGTGTTGATGGCACTTTATCCGTTGTGCAGTGCAAATTTAGGAAGAATCAAAATGGCAATATTTCATGGACAAAAGACAATTTGGCAAATTTATTTGCAGATGGTGATAAGGCTGATTATTTTATTGTATTTACCAATGCATCTGGTCTTGATAAGCATTCGCTAACAAAAAAAGAAAACCAATTAAAGCTAGTCACACTGGGCGATTTATTAGATATACCGTCATCAACGTTCGAGAAAATCAAAAACCATCTAACTGGAATAAGCAGTGATTGATCTTCCCTCGAGTAGCCGTACACCTTGTTTAAGAGATATACTCTCATCAACAAGGAGTCGAAATGGTAAGAAATGTTTACACAAAAGAGTTCAAAATTA
>JBAZRP010000139.1:0-6032 GCA_041662885.1 Legionella sp. | reverse complement strand
AGCTGACATAGACTTAAGTACTGAATTAAGCCATAGCCTACAAGGTTCTGAGACTTGGGCATCCTGGCTACAAACTCCCTTAAGAATGCTTCGTGGTGAAAAAGCACATGATCATCTAAGCCAAGTGTTAGCAAGCCGAAAGCAAATGGAGCAAATATTTAATAAGGCTAAGGTAAGTAAAGAATTTCATACGAAATTAAATCAAAAACTAATTGGATTTGTTAACAACCAATCGGATATTGCTTTATTCCCGTATAATAATACCAACAATATATTGTTAGTCGATGAGTCCGCGATCGTAGCAAATAATCCGGATTCGAAGCTTAAATTTAAACATAATATGCTGCAAAACCCTGAAATTTTAAGCAGTGAGCAAGCGCTTGATTATAACCAGTGCTATAAAAACAAACAAAACAAATTAAAAATTGCAAAAGATGCCTATCTAAAATTTATAGATTTAATTAAAGGCAATCAGCTACAACTTACTTATGCACAACGCTGCCAGGCACGAATTTTATATCCTATTTTTCAAGCTTATTTCGTATGTGGAGCCCCTGAACAACGTCGTCAAGAAATTATCGATTGCGATACCTACTTATCGCAAATGTTTGCCATAAAAAAAATCACTGCCCCCATGCCTGCACGAGGCTTATTCGACAACTTACACCAACACTACCAAAAATTGTTCGCAGATACCGAAAAAAATTGGCAACAACAAAGCCAAAAATATTTGTTGCTTGCGCAAGAGCAATTCCAAGCCGAACACTACGCACAAAAACTAGAAGTCAATGATATTAACAAGACTCGTGCGCATTACTTAATAAAACATCCAGAATATTCTCAAGCAGTTAAAGAATTCAGAATATCGCTACATAATATAATCAAGCAATTCAATACTGCAATGCAAACTGAATTAACTATTAGTGCTCCGGATAGACTTCCCTATCCAGAAGTGGAAGATGCCAATACTGTCTTGGCGCAACCCAAACAAGTACTGGCAGTAAAACAAATAATTAATAGCCTCTATCATGTAGAACAAATTGTTTATCAATTAGAACAGGTCAAAGAAGTTCCTGCGACTGAATCAAAATTGACTAGACCTTTCAATGAATTTCGTAATTCTGTGTACTATTTAATTATGGCTTACTCGCATCTTAATCAAATAATTAAAGCCAGCAAAAGTTTAATTAAAGATCCGCATTTAAAATTAATGGGGCAAGACTTATTAGAAAAAGCACAAACCACCTTAGCAACCTTACAAGAACACACCTATGCATATGGTGTTGCGCCACCTGTTACTGCGCCCAAAAATGATACCGTACGCTATAATGCCCTGTGGTATGTTATCAACAGCGTTTTTGTGATTCCAATTCACATACGATCGCTGCGAAATAATAACTACATTAGCGCCGAAGAATTGAACGAATTAAATCTGCAGGCAAAAAATGCAACGGTAACTATAGAAACTATTATTAAAGATTCGGGTTCCTATCTTAAGTTGTTTTTATTAGCACCCAATATGCATAAGCTGTACCAAAGGCTTAAAAAGAAGCTGAATGAATTTACCAGCACAACACATGATGCCGTCATGCATAATTTAGCTGAAATCCAAACCAGTATCTTCGCACCAATGCTGCTCGAAGCCGATCTGTGGGAAGATAGGATGGGATTAAGTCCCGGAATTATTTCTGGCCCAATGAAGAGAATAATTGAAGAATATTACAAAGGTTTATTGTATCCGCTTGGTTTATATTCCAAAAAGCATTTAAGTTTAATTTGTGATAAAAGTATATTTAGTAAACGTCAAGAGGTAGCCCATTCCACTATAGTCGAGTCTAAAAACAAACTAAGCCATATTAAAGAAAAAATCCAACATATTGAAAAATTGTATGAGCTACTCAAATTAAATGATCCTTATTTCAAACCAGATGATCATCAGCTTTGGTCAGCAGAATTTGAAGAAAAAGCCATTGCGCTCTATCGACTATGCATACCCAGACTTGCTAAAATACAACAGAAATTAAATATCCAAATCAAGAATAATGCAAACGAGCGCAAGTTCGATAGTTTGTTACAGGCAAAGAATCAATTCAACGACCCCAAAATAAGCAATATTAGAGCAGTAGTGCATGCAGCTTTTCACTATTATAAAGGACGAGAAAAAACTGCTGCAATGAACCAAAGTATTGCGGAAGAAAAAATAGTATATATTAAAGATTTGCAGCAAAAACAAGTACAAGAAGATTTAAAATTTATAGAAGAATACACAACTAAGGCTTACCACAGAGAACTTAATGCTATCTGCAACCGTCATGTAGGTCTGCAATACATGGATAAAGAATACAGTAAAGAATTAAGAATTCATTTATTAAAATTTGAAAAATCCATAATAATGGCCTCTAAAACCGCCGAAGATATTAATCTCAGCATACAAACCATGCTGCGCAAGCGTGCCAGCCAATTTGAGAAAAGACAATTTGCCGACTATTACCATCTTGATTCAGTAAGAGCTGCTTTGGCAGGATTTAAAATTTATTTAAGTAATGAAACTGCCGATAAACACTCCCTTTTTGAAGACGATAAAACGCTAAATGCAAAATCCGAATGCATCAAAATAGTTGACGATATAGCATCCAACGCTGATTTATCTATTGCAGAACGATTTAAACAGATAAAACAACAGGTGGTTATTGATGGTTCCTTTAAAAAAGTTCTTTGTGCACGCAAAGATACTGATTTTTTAAGCTGGACTTACTTAAAACAATGCTTTATCAATTTGCTAGAAGCAATCTACCTTTATTCATCTCCAAGAAAAAAACTCAGTACCGATATAGTTTCGGCTGTAAATAACAAGCCTGAAATTAAGGTTCTAATCAACCGTTTTGGTTTATTTTCCGCAAACCCACAAAAACCAAAAGCAAATATTAGTCCGGCAATTGTATTACCAGAACCCAAACTATTGACATGACCAAAAATAGAATTTAGAGTTAGATTATTAATCGCAAGGAGCGCACATATGTCCTCTAATGAACAGGAAGTAAAATCTCAATTAGTTATGGATGCTCATCAAGTCTCAGTAGATGAAGAGTTAGTGGAAGTAACATCAGATTCTGTAGAACTAATAAAAGAGGAACAACCGCCTACTACAGAAGATCCCCTAGAAGAAGACAATCACAATGAATCCCCAATCGAAAGCCTGCAACAGATCACAGCAACGCAAACCGATCTGTTACGAGTCAAAGAAGACCTCTTAAAAATAATAGATGCCGTCGCAAATAATAAAAGTTACGTAACTCAAGCTGCCAACTATTGGAGCAGCTTATCTTTAGTCCAAAAAATTGCTGGTGGAGTTATCATTGCTGGTCCAACACTTGCAGCAGGAGTTATTTTAAATATTGGCGCCTTAATAACTTTAAGCGGCTATACAGGAATATCCTATGTTGCTGGTGGTTTTATATTTGATGATCATCATAAATGTACCTCTAATGCTCTCGAACGTTTACGAGATGGTGTGGGCGGTTTAGCAGATGTCATAGAAATTGCCGTTGCAGCATTAGAAAAACTGCGAATTAAATTTGCTAAAGAAATCGAAAAATTTAAAAAAGAAAATGTGAAATTAATCAATCACGTCAAAGAATTAGGCAATCAAGTCCTATCATTACGCAATGAAGTGATTAGCCTTACAGCTACCACAAAACAGCTTTTTGCGGCGCAGGAAAAATTAGAAGAAACCACCCATACTTTAAAAGAATCTGCTGAAAAACAAGAAGAATTAGCCGAACAAAGACAGATTGAATTAACACAAATTAAGCAACATTGTGAAATAACACAAGAATTATTATGTGAAAAAGTACAAGAATTAGATGAGGTAAAAAAATCCTTTCAAGTAGAAGTCGAAAAAACCAAGGTGCTTGGTGAAGTACTCAAAGGTACCGTCAATACCATGGCTGATGTAGTCCTAAAAAGTGGTGATCAGCAACAACAATTCAAGACTAAGCTGGAGAACTTCCTATCGGATAAAGAAGCAAGCTTTCATCTGGTGGCCGATAGAATTTGTGATGCTGAAAAAGAATTAGGTACTGTCAAAAATGAGTTAGTACAAAGTAATGAACGTTATCAAGAGTTGCTCGCTTACCACAAATCGCTTTTAGAGCAACAGGAATCGCAAGTAAGTCGCTTAGAACAAATACACAGAGTTGACTTTAGCGATACAGATAAAGCTCAGCTTGTTTTAAGTGAAGGTTTAGGTACATTTGGCGTATTTGCTCCTAACAATTCTAAAGCTCCTGCGAAAATACCTGCTGCAACTAAGGAAGGAGCTACCATCAAAGTACAATGAATGTGCCTACACACATTGCGGACACAAGCCGTAAATATTAAGAGCGTGATCCGTCATCTTAAAATTCGCACGCTCGGCTATAGTTTTTTGTCTTTCCTCAATAACCTCATCGACAAATTCTTCAACCAAACCACAGCGGACACACACTAAATGATCATGATGTTCGCCATGTTTTAACTCAAACACAGAATGACCACCTTCAAAATTATGCCGTGAAACCAAGCCTGCTGCTTCAAACTGCGTTAAGACGCGGTACACAGTCGCCAAACCCACATCTTCACCTAATTCCAACAAAGCTTTGTATACACCCTCAGCACTTAAATGATGGTTTTTGGTTTGCTCTAGAATATGCAGTACCTTTAAACGCGGTAAAGTAATTTTTAAACCAGCCTCTTTCAACTGCTTATTTTCTTCCACAATAATTCCCCTTGCTTGGTGTTTTTGGCCAAATGTCGTGGTATTATGGCGAAAAATTTCATCTTAGGCAAAAAAATGCGAATAATACTAATTCTTATTAGCGTACTGATATCATTTACCCTTACTCAATGTACTTCTTATGACTTCGCCAGACGCATTACCCAACAGGGCAATTTGTTAAGCCATAAAGATATAAGTCGTTTACAAGTAGGAATGACTAAGGAAGATGCGGCCATACTTTTAGGAAATAGCCTATTAAGCCCGACATTTACTAATGATCGTTGGGATTATGCCTATACTTGGCGCAGAGGAATGGGGCCAATCATAATGCGCCATGTAGTTATCTATTTCTCGGGTAATAGAATAGTACGTATTGAGCATTTACCCTAGATTTCTATCCTTGTAGGTTGGGCCTTGGCCCAACAATTGGGTCACAATTAGTTAGAAAGCCTATGACCGCGCTTTAATTCTTCTCTTTTCTTTAGGATCCTGTATTAAAGGCCGATAAAATTCAATTCTATCACCCTGTTTCACCACCGTATCCAAAGCAACCTGCTTGGAAAATATCCCAACTGGCAGACCAAGTATTTCAGGATGAGTTTCCTCAATCCCTGATTGCTTAATCACCTCTAAAACAGTAGCGCCTTCTTGCACGTTCACAGATAAATGAACCGTTGTTTTATCCTTAGTCACATATACTAACTCAATTTGCAGCATAAATTTTTTCAGCCCTATCACAAAAAGCATCAACCATTTTATTCATCACCTGATCAAATACAGGACCAATAAGCATGGATAACATAGCACCAGCAAACTCAAACTCAAGATCAAAGGAAACCTTACAACCCTCATCAACTGGATCAAAGCGCCAAAATCCTTCCAAATGACTAAAAGGTCCATCAACCAAACGGACTTCTATCATTTTATTTTGTTGCAAACGATTACGCGTAGTAAATGATTTGCTAATACCTACCGCTGTTATTACCAAGGTTGCTTGAACTTCATCATCGTCTCTATGGTGAACCATACTATCCGAACAATGAGGTACAAATTCAGAATAATTTTCTACATTGTTAACTAAATTGTACATTTGCTCACAGGAGAAAGGTACGACTCTGGATTTTTTCACTATAGCCATTAGCGTCCCCCCGCCAATTGATTAATAAACCAATTATTCAAATCAGTTATTTCTTCATAACAAATTGAATGTTCCATTGAATACTGATGAAAAGAACAATTTGTATAACCTTTGTTTACCACCCAATCATGCGCATGT
>JBAZRP010000138.1:0-6103 GCA_041662885.1 Legionella sp. | reverse complement strand
TTTTATGGTTTTATTTTAATAGACTCTTTGCTAGGATCGGTGGGTCTAAACTAACCATTTCGATTTCGGCCTATTTCAGGCTCATTTCTGGATTAGAAAATACTGCACCATTCCCGCTGGCAATAGGTAATAATATAGTCGGGCGGTTTTTACTTAAGCTCAATACATGGCTAATCAAGCTAAGCAAATCGCTGTTTTCCTACCAGATAGCCATTAAAGTAAGGCCAGTACCTACGCTCGACATTTTGATGCAGCAGGCAATCATCCGTGGCGCTGAGGCCCAAAGCTCTAGTTTGAAAAGCAAAATTCCCACTTCAACAGAAGCTACTGGTTCTTTCGTAGCTTGATTTTAACGAAGCTACTTTAATGGCTTTACCTTAGATGTTTATTCATACAAAACCCACGAACTTTATTGTACGAATCAGGGAATTTATAAATTAAGAAACAAAAAATTACACATAAAAACGTAATTAATGAAATGAATACTCCTGGAAATAGATAAGGGAGATATTCAAAAACTATGGCATGATCACCCTTGGGTAAATATATAGCTCTAAAATCATAATTAGCTCTCAGAACCGGAGTTTCTACACCATCAATACTTGCATGCCAATTAGGATAAAATGTATCACTTAATACAAGAAAACCATCATGAGAGGAATGGGTATTCAGTACAACACGGTTGCCTTCATAACTCGAGATTTTTGCATCCCATGAGGTACGAGGCATACTCTGGCCTGTAATATCTATTCCCTTACTAGCAAGAACTACTTCAGTAGACGGATCATTCTTAGAAAGATGATCTAGCATTTTATCGTCATCTTCTATGAATCGTGCATTAGGCACGATAAATGCTCTCGATAAAGGGTCGGGATTTATGCTTACAGAACCCTTATTTCGATCAATGACGTATTTACTCGAAGTGATTTTTAATAAATTATTTAAGTTTTTTGTAGCAAGCGTAGATATCAGTATTCGATGTCGCCGAAGCTCAAGCGGTTCAAAGCCTTCAACTAAAAATGAACGGAAAGTCATTGCTCGGTTAACACCAACAGCAATTGTACCAAATACACCTTCAGGTTTCGTATATAGTCTAAAAAGACCATTTCCTAGTTCGGATTCATTCAATTCAATCCCAGGTATATCGCTTGATTTAATTCCAGAATGACCTTTAATTGTATTTACAATTTGAGGAGGCACTTCATAAACACTTGGGCTTGCCTTAACTGCAATAGTTTTTGCATTAGAGAAATGCAAATAGAGATCTGTGAAGCTTAATAAAAAAAGCAGGGTTAAAAAAAATGGCTTATATTTTGGAAAATGAATAGATAATAAAATCAGAATAATAGCCAACAGCATTACCGTAACAGCAAGAAGAATTGCCACATGAATATTTTTTATTGCTGCAATCATAAAAGCTTGAGGCGGATTTGGACTAAAAAGATAAATCACTGCACATATAAGAGTAAAATAACATAAATATCGATACAGCCTTTCTTTTTTGATAGGCTGCATGAGTACACTCACACCAAATCCTGCCAGTAAGGAAGTACAAAACACATAAATAAATCGTGTATGTACAGGTCCCCGAAAATAGTGGAAACCAGGTACATAAGAGTAGAAAAAATTATATAAAGGCCCATTTGTCCCTGTTGCTAGCAAAAGGGATAACAATGCCATAATAGAAAAAAATGCAACACCAGCTCGCTTTTGATCGTATAAAACAGCTATTCCTACTAGTAATGTCGAAATAATACCAATATAAAGAATATGCTGAGAAATATCTGGCTCACCCCAATAAGGACCAACTAAAGATCCAAAATAATTGGGTAAGAATATTGATATAACATCTTTAAAAGATAATTGACCACCAGCTGATGCGATAGCTAATGAAACTGGCGTACCTCGCGTTGCCTCTTGAGTAACTTCATAAGTTGGTAACAGCTGCACTGCAGCAAGTAATACACTGAGCACAAAACAAATAGTTAATGCACAAAGACAAAAAATGATGGCTTTTTTTTGTTTTGTTTTTATATAGATTGATATTCCTCTATATATACTATAACTAACGAGCAAGAAACCCATTGCATGGCTAGTTTGAGGATGTCCTGCAAGAATAGATAGGCCTAGAAAAAAGCCTGCATATACGGCGTAAATCATTTTTTCTTGAGCAAAGGCTTTTTCTAGAAACAGAAAAATTAGTGGCAACCAGGCCATCACATCTATCATCGTAACATGCTCAATATGCCCCACCATAAAACCAGAATACATATAGGCAAGCGATGAAAAAATAGCCGCAAACCGTGAGTCAATCAAATATCTGGCTAAGGCATACATAGATGCACCAGCAATAAAAAAGTGAAGAATAACATTCAAATGCACCATATACGGAGTATAGGTAGTGAATGGAAACATAAGAAGATTGAGCGGATAAAAGAGTTGCGTCTCTATATTACCTATAATAGGGAATCCATTAAAAAGATACGGATTCCACAGTGGCATTTTACCCTGCCTTAAACTGTCATTGACATAAAAAAAATTGGGATAAAAATAATCTGCACTATCCCAGATTAAAGTGTCTATACCAAAAAAAGCATTATTAAAAAAAATAAGGAGCGATAGCAGCAGAAATAAAATAAAAAATCCTTCTTTTTTCCATGACTTCTCTTCCTTGAACTGCATACCAATCCCTAGCTGATTTAAAAATAAAGAGCTAATGTATCATACCTATAATTTGGAATGGAATATACTCGTAGGTTCAGTAAGCTAATTTTAATCCTGATGCAACATAGAATTAAATATCCGCAAAGCCTGAGGAATTTTGCGTTAGCTACTAAATAAAAAGAGCATCACCTTGCAAGATATCTTTTGTTTGAAAAGATGCATGAAAGATTTATATCAAAAATATATATAGCTACTTACTCAATTTTTATTTAGGAATCAATCGGGTCAGACTCTGAAGTATCGACACCTATTGATGTGACCCTATTGATTCTGGCAATCATAATCAGAAATAAGTTGGATTATCTAGCAAATACCTTTAATTGCTCTATGCGTTCTCTTGTAACAAAAGTTTTCCAAGTATTCTCACTAATCATTGGACATTTAATATGACCAAACTCCACCCAGGAATCTTTATATTTTATCCAAGCTCTTTCTGTTTTTTTAATTCCAGCTCGGGTTACCATAAATTCTTTATCAGGTTTATTTTGCGATTTTTTATAAAGAGAATTGAGTAGTCCATCCGCTTTCTGGTAGTTTTCAGAAGAATATGAAGGAAGTTTGCATTGAATAGTTTTATCTAGAAGTTCAACCATACTACTATTAAGCGTCATCATTTCAGAAACTCCACCTGCAAGTGCACCACTTCCAAACCTATCCATTTCATTTTCGACTCGCGCTTCAAAATAAAACACGCTGCTTTTTTGAAGCTTTTGGAATGCATTTTTCTCAGCTGGAGTAAACGTTTTAATAAGAACTGTTAAATGGTTTTTCTGCTCGACATCAGCATATTGTTTATCAATGCTCGTACAGTAGCCCATCATTTCTCTACTTGTAGCATAATTACACATATAAAAGTCTTTCTTCACTGCATTTTGTACTTTTGCCTTCATGAGCTCCTTTACCCGTCCATCAATTTCTGCGCCAGTTCCACCGTATAAACAAGCAAAATGAATCCCAAGATCAAAATTAGATTTAACTCCTTTACCATTTGCGTAGATCATTGCCAATATATCATAGTTATGGTTTATAATAGCGCAGTGCCTCGCTTTAACATAGTCTGGAGGACTTTCAAAACCATAATATGATTCTTCTGAATCACATGTCGTTATAGTTTTTTTTGTTATCTCATCAGGCATATCTTGAAGAGGTATAGTCAGATCTTTTACTGATTCGCAAGTTCTCTTAACTTTCTCAGCAACGAATTCCCAATTACCATGACTGATCTCTGCAATAACCCTACCATTCACTAGACTAGATACTACAATAAGAAGAACCATTATTATCTTGTGCATTTAAAACATCCTTGAATGCCAATTGTTTATAGAATTATAAATAAAGTGTACCTAAGAAAAATTAAAAGAGCGATCCATTTGAACTAAGGGTCAGATTGAGTACTATTTTTTATGATTTTATCACAAGACCCCTATGCTCATCAAGCCACCCAAAAATAGTATCGATATGTTTTAATTGTACTTTTTCAAAATGTATATTCATAAATCGAGTTCAAGATATTGGTGAAAAAATTGACTTACATCGTCGTCCGATTGTAACTCTATAATTGGAACGTGGGGATATTTTGATTGCAATAATTGTAATATGGGATTTACCCTGGCTTCAAAACTCCACATATATTTTAATAATGGCCATCGAACAGTTTCTTGACAGTCAGGTGCACGATCATCAATATTAGGATCTTTATCAAATAATCGTTTCAATACTCTCCAATAGCATAACCACCGTGGAAAATTAAAATACAGGCAAAGATCGGCACGTTTATATCGTAATTCATAAGACCTAGTAGAATTTCCATCAATAATCCAATTTGATTTTGCTACCATTTCGATTTGCATAGCTAAAAAATCATTGTAATTACGTTCAATCCAATTTGACTCAAAAAAGTATTTATCTAAATGAAAAATAGGGATGTTTACTATTTTACTGAGCTTTACAGCAAAGGTTGATTTGCCACTACCCGATCTCCCAATAATCATAATACGTTGAACATTAGGTGCGAGTTGATTCATCTGATTTATTGATAGCATCTGAATTACGTATATCTTAACTGTCTATATATGATACATCATCATATGTGATTAATGAAAGTAAAGAGCCGACAATTTTCATAAAATACCCAGCAAGGTAACCAGTAGAATTATTTTATTAAGAAATTTATTTGAAATTCTGAGTCCAACCTATTGATTTATCGATTATTTTCATGGTCGAGACGGAAGGATTTAAACCTTCAACCACTAGCACCCCATCATGTTCCGACGGAAATTCACAAGAACTAAGGGTCAGGTCTTTTGATAAAGGGTCTTTTTGAGTACTATTTTTTATGATTTTATCGCAAGACTTGACCTCTATGCTTATCTTAAACTGTTTGGTCTCGCGTCTACGAAAAATTTATTAAAGGCTATAATAAATTTATACTCATTGGTAGAGGCTGTTTTCTATGTTTAATATTCTTTATAAAGAATTTTTGAGAAGATATACCGACTGGCTAGATCCTTTTTCTAGCCAATTATTAGATAGATTGAAAGCTGATGATGGAAGTCTACACCCTGATCTGGCATTAGAGTATTTACTACAATATCCAGATAAAGTACCTAATTTATATGTTTCCAAGACGATGTCTTTTATAAAGCAAGATGTTTCTTTAATAGAGAGTAGTCTTGCATGTTGTTGGGATCCGCATTACAGAGGAGCGGGAATAGCGTTATTCGAAACTATTCTTGAGCGAGCAAAGCATGTTAAAGATCATGATGAAACAATAGCTGGTAAAGTCATGGAGTGGGCATTAATCAGCGAATTACGAAGTAAAGAGCTGGGATCAGCACCTAACAAACCCTACGCATTACTTTTTAATTTTTATAAAGATAAGCTCTCTCAAATTGACATAAACGATGTATCTTCTTTTTTTGTTCATCAACAGAGCCCTCAAGATGCATTTGCTCACCATTTTGAAGATTTTCCACCTCATCAAATATGGCGTCTTTTTATTGATGCAAAATTACAAAAATCTGAAAATGGATGGTTAGACTATGAACACAGAGAGCCTGGTGCATTAATGGCAATGCTGAATTGTATCAAATTTTTAGAGGACAACATTAGTGCACTGGTAAATATTGATTTACTGAAGAATATACAGAAGTTGTGTTCGAGTAGCGTGAATAATTTAACATCTGAAATTTATCCTGGCGAATTCAGAGATAATGAAAAAGTAGGATATGGGTTAAAAATGGGTAAAAACTTATCTTTAAGAGGTTTTTTTGAGTTAGATTCAAATATCACGCAAGGAGATAAGGACTATTATTTTACTCATGATAAAATTAACGATTGTAGATTTGAATCTCGTGCCTTAAGTACAGAAGAAATTAAT
>JBAZRP010000137.1:0-6141 GCA_041662885.1 Legionella sp. | reverse complement strand
TTTTTAATTGACTCTAAGCTTACTGTTAAATTAGCAATTGTTCGCAAGTTGCAAAAAGAATTAAATGCTGATCCAGAGAAAAAGGGATCTACTGAAGCTCAAGTAATTCGTTCTTTGAATATTAATTTAAACGCTCTTGTTAAGAGTTTTACCTCTGCAGACTTAAACCTTGATTTAGAAACGCGTAAAAAAGTGTTTAAAGACAATAGCCTGAGTGTAATTCACACAGCACAGAGTCAACTCCCTGAAAACAGCAGCATAATTGCAATTCTTGCAAAAATTGCTAGTTTCATCGTAACGGTATGTGGTCTTGGTTTACCTTTACTAGCTGGAAAAGGCATGTTTGGTTTGTTCCCAGTTAAGACAGCAGAGCAGAAGAAATTAGAGGAAGTTGCAGCGGGTATAGAAAAAGCATTACCAACTATGGGTGCTTAAAAGAAAAAATTGATTTTATCAATTATTTCTGCTATTGTTCCGCGTCATTTACTTAGAGTATCGTGCCAGGCTTAAGGTCCTGGTGGCGATACTTAATTGAAACTAAGAGAGTAGTATTATGAAAGCGTCTATACATCCTGATTACAAAACAGTGAAAGTAACTTGTAGCTGTGGTGAGGTTTTTGAAACCCGTTCAACATTGTGTACTGATTTAAATATCGAAGTATGCTCCATGTGTCATCCTTTTTATACCGGAAAGCAAAAACTGGTTGATACTGGAGGCCGAGTTCAGAAATTCCGTGATCGTTATAATCAGCGTGCAGCCAAGGCTACGCCAGAAACAGATGATAAATCAAAGCATTAATAATTCTAACCTCAGCTTGCATACAGAACAAAGGCACATTAAAATGTGCCTTTTTTTCGGTAATATACCTTTTTGCTTAGGGATTTTGCAGACTGACATTATAGAGAGTACATACTTTGGATAACGGTGAAATAAAACAACGTGCTCTGGATTATCATGAGTTTCCCATTCCTGGGAAGCTTAGTATTAATTTAACAAAACCCACTAACTCGCAAGATGATTTATCTTTAGCCTACACTCCCGGAGTTGCAGCGCCCGTACTTGCGATTGCACAGAATCCTGATGATGCTTACCGTTATACCAATAAAGGAAATTTAGTAGCTGTTATCACTAATGGCACTGCGGTACTTGGTTTAGGTGATCTTGGTCCCCTTGCAAGCAAGCCAGTAATGGAAGGTAAGGCAGTATTATTTAAGCAATTTGCGGGTATTGATGTTTTTGATATTGAAATTGCAGCTGAAAATCCTCAAGCCTTTATTGGTACGGCAAAAAGAATATCGCCGACTTTTGGGGGAATTAATTTAGAAGATATTAAAGCTCCTGAATGCTTTGAAATAGAGCAGGCTTTGGTCGAGCAATTAGATATTCCAGTTTTTCATGATGATCAGCACGGTACCGCTATAGTTGTCGCTGCAGGTCTTTTAAATGCCCTGGAGTTACAAGAAAAGAATTTAGCCGATGTACGCATCGTTTGTATTGGTGCAGGTGCAGCGGGTATTGCTTCTATGCGATTATTAGTCGCTCTGGGAGCGCAAAAGGAAAATATGCTGCTTTTGGACTCAAAAGGAGTTATACACTCCGGTCGTACTGATTTAAATCCCTATAAATTTGCCTTCGCGCGTTCTACTCTGGCGCGTACCTTGGAAGATGCTTTAGAAAATGCCGATGTCTTTATTGGTGTTGCTAAACCTGATTTGCTCAATGCCGAATTATTAATGAAAATGGCAGCCAAACCAGTGATTTTTGCCTTATCTAATCCTGATCCTGAAATTATGCCTGAGTTGGCGCATCAGGTTCGTGATGACCTGGTTATTGCTACAGGACGTAGTGATTATCCAAATCAAGTAAATAATGTGTTATGCTTCCCTTATATATTTCGTGGCGCTTTAGATGTGCGTGCACAATGTATAAATCAATCCATGCAGATTGCTGCTGTTGAGGCAATCCGTCAACTTGTACATGAAGCCGTTCCCCAGGTGGTAAAGGATAACTATCCGGGTGTAACTAATTGGGAGTTTGGGCCAGACTATATTATACCTAAACCTATAGACCCTCGATTAAGAGAACGCGTGCCAGCTGCAGTTGCAAAAGCAGCAATTGAAAGTGGTGTTAGTCGGATACACAAGCTTAAATAATGAGTGGAGTTTTAGCCGTTTGCGGCAAGGATACTCGTGCTTAACCTTATTGTTAAGGAGAAAATTTTGCATCTTGGAAAACAGAACAAGTACACACTACTTGGTTGGCTCATTTGTGGGTTAGGCGCTTTATTCTATAGTTACGAATATTTGTTACGTATTGCACCCAGCGCTATGGAACATGCTTTACGTGAGCACTTTAACTTATCTGCCACAGGTTTTGGCATGATATCTTCTGTTTATTATTACGCGTATGTGCCAATGCAGTTACCAGTTGGTATTCTTTTGGACAGATATGGTCCCAGAAGACTTTTAACTCTTGCCTGTTTAATTTGTGTCATCGGGACTTTTCTTTTTACCAGCACTAAGATATTTGCCGTAGCAGCATTTGGACGTTTTTTAGTCGGTTTAGGATCGGCTTTTGCCTTTGTTGGGGTCTTAAAACTTGCAACGATTTGGTTGCCAGAAAATAGATTAGCTATGGTTTCAGGTATGACTGCTGCTCTGGGTACTATAGGTGCAATGCTTGGAGATAATTTCTTAGGAATTTTCATTGAACAAATAGGTTGGATTAGAACTCTTAATTATACAGCGGTATTTGGTCTCTTCCTTACAGTCCTGCTTTGGTTTGGTATTTATGACAGGAAAAAAGACCACGTACCAACTGGAACAGTTCCGAGTTTAAGAAAAGGCCTTGTTGATTTAAAAATTATTATTAAAAATAAGCAAATTTGGGTAAACGGCATGTACGGTTGTTTGGTTTATTTGCCAACTACTGTTTTTGCTGAGTTATGGGGCATTCCTTATTTAAGACATGCGCACGGGATGACTGCTAGTGCCGCTGGTCTTGCTAATTCCTTATTGTTTTTAGGTTTCACCATTGGCGCACCTTTAATGGGTTTGATGTCGGATTTATTAGCACGCAGAAAATTCCCTATGTTATTCGGCGCAGTCGGCGCAGGGATAATTATGACCATCATTCTGTATGTTCCTGGTTTAACTGGGTCACAGATTCAAATACTGATGTTCCTATTAGGAATGCTGTATAGTGCGCAGGCTATTGTGTTTGCAGTAGGTAGAGAATTAAGTCCCGGTGAAGCGGGCGGTACGGCTATGGCGGTTACCAATATGATAGTTATGCTGGGAGCTATGTTTTTGCAACCTTTAGTAGGTCATTTACTGGATCTTAGTTTAATAGCGCATATGGCAGACATAGTTAAGTCCGGAGCGACTTTGACCAATTTGCAGAAGTTGTACACTGTGTATGATTACCGATTTGCCTTATCCGTAATACCGATAGGCATATTCTTCGCGGCAGTGTTGACGTTCTTTTTGAAGGAAACTCATGCTCATGCTAAAAGATAATATTTCCAAAAAACAAATGTGGTATGGGTCTCTGATTTGTTTTGTCGGTGCAATATTTTATTGTTATGAATTTGTTTTACGGATAATACCCGGTGCCTTACAAGCAGAATTGAGCGCTGCTCTAGGCCATATTTCTGCAACTACCTTCGGTCAAATTTCCGCATTATATTATTTTGCCTATTCACCAATGCAGATGCCGGTAGGTATGTTAATGGATAGATTTGGTCCAAGACGATTATTAACCTTTGCATGTTTGTGTTGTACTTTGGGTTCCTGGATGTTTACCCTAACCCATTCTATGTTTTTAGTTGGAGCTGGACGGTTTTTAGTTGGCTTTGGTTCTTCTTTTGCCTTTGTTGGCGTGCTTTCACTCACTATCAATTGGTTACCAAGACGCTATTTTTCTTTGGTAGTTGGTTTGATCACTACTTTAGGGATGTTGGGTTTAGTTTATGGTGAAGTGAAAATTACTCAGTGGTCGCAAATAATAGGATGGGAGCAGGTATTATTAGTAATTGCTCTTATTGGGTCTATCCTGAGTGTCTTGATGTTGTTGGTTGTGCGTGATGGCCCTGAAGGTTTTCAAAGACATAATCAGCCCTTACCGGATTTTTTCCAGAATGTGTTGAAGGTCTTAATGTCGCCAGAAGTTTGGTTGATAGGATTTATTGGTGCTTGCTTGTACACATCCTTGTCGGTTTTTGGTGAATTGTGGGGTAAAACGTATTTAGAGCAAGTACATAATTTAACTAAAGTTGAGGCTGCCAAAACAGTTTCCGCTGTGTTTTTAGGTTGGGCTCTTGGTGCACCAGCTGCTGGATATCTCTCAGATAAGACCGGTAAAAGAGTCGCACCATTAGCTATAGGTGCTATCTTATCGCTAATCTGTATTAGCTTGGTTTTGTACATGCCAGGCTTGTCATTTTGGAGTTTATATATTTTATTATTTTTGTACGGTGTTTTTAGTGGTACTGAAATAATAGTGTTTATTATGGCTAAAGAATGCAGTGGCGCTAAATTATCGGGCACCGTCTTTGCTGTGACTAATATGATAGTTACTTTGGGTGGGGTAATATTCCAGCCTTTAGTTGGCAAATTGCTTGATACTTTTGGTGACAGTGGCATTGTTGGTGGTGAGCATATTTATACAGTATTGGATTATCAGGTAGCTTTATCTGTTTTACCTATTTCGTTATTGCTTGTTACTATCCTGGTATTTTTTATTAAAGATAATCCACGTTCTGCTAGTTAAAAATTGCCACTAATTCATTGGCCGGGTTTCGCATATTAATTTGGCAATTAATAAAACGTGAAACCCTGAAACTTATTATAGAAGCATTGCGGTAATGATGGCGTGTGAATTCTGTGTCGTGATTAGAAATAATAACTGGAATTCCTTTCGCTGCTGTTTCTGAGGCCAATTGCGCCAATTCAATCTGATCTTGTTCGCTGAATATCTTTTTGGTGTAGGCTACTGGTTTGGTTTTTTCTAACAATGGAACATAAGGTGGATCGCAATAAATCACGTCACCAGGCTGCGCCAGTTTAAAAGTTTCTCTAAAATCATGGTGAATAAATTCCGCTGTTTGACTTTTTTGATGAAAGATATGCATTTGAGTAAGTGGGAAATAAGTTTTGGTATAACGGCCAAAAGGTACATTAAAAATCCCACTGGAGTTGTACCTGCATAAACCATTATACCCGTGGCGATTTAAGTATAAAAACAATGCTGATTTTTTTTGGGATTGTTTTAGTTCGTTAAATTCTTGTCGCAGTTCGTAGTACACCTCTTCTTTATTAGTTTCTGGAGTGAAAAATTGCTGGCAAAAATTTATAAAAGAAACGTCTTTTTGTAGGATTTTAAAAATATTGATTAAATCTTTATTTTCTTCTGCAAGGAGGTAGGAAGAGAAGTCAGTATTTAAAAAAACCACGCCTGAGCCTGCGAAAGGTTCTATTAACCGTTTGCCAGTACCAAGGGCAGGTAGGATTTTATTCAAGCAATTGTATTTACTTCCAGCCCATTTAAGAAAAGATCTAGATTTAGCCATAGATTTTGCACTAATTTGAATTATGGGATTATTACTTATTTTTGTGGTGAATGCTATGTTTTTTGTGAGTAGGTTCACGGCTGTCGCATTATAATTTGATCAATCTGCTGTAGGTTGGGCCTTGGCCCAACAATATGGTTATTAGATTTCGATTTATTTTACGAACAGTAAGAAATAAGATCGAATGCCACATTCGAATTTAGATGAGGTGGCATGATGCATGAGGCTGGGTACGTAGGATTTGACGTTTATTTTTCTAAATTACCTGATCCACGTATTTCCAGAAAAAAATTGTACCTACTCATTGAGATTTTATTTGTGGTTTTGTGTGGCAGTATCTGTGGGGCTGAAAGCTGGCGAGATTTTGTATTGTTTGGCGAATCAAAAATCGACCTTCTAAAAGAATATTATCCTTTTTCTAATGGTATCGCGTGCAAAGATACTTTCGCACGCGTTTTTGCTGTTTTAGATCCTGAAGCATTTAAATCATGTTTTGTGTCTTGGGTTAAATCACTCCAATCGGCATTACAAGATGTTATAACCATCGATGGTAAAACACTTTGTAACAGCG
>JBAZRP010000136.1:0-6163 GCA_041662885.1 Legionella sp. | reverse complement strand
TGCGGAAGTTTTTGCCCTACAAGGATGGAATTCCAGTTGATGATACTATAGCACGAGTTATGCGTAAAATTGATACAAAGGCATTTCAAATTTGCTTTATGAAGTGGGTTCAGTCTGCTAGGATTCTTTTTGTACAGTTTGTGACTGATTTTAGAGGACGATTTCAGAGAAACGATTATTAGGCAAGTAATTTAAGATGCGTTTGCCCTAGACTTTCACCTTTTTATTTGAAAAAAATAGCCCGCATTGGTACGATACAATACTTATCTTTATCAATTGGGTTTAAAGTATGTCACATTATTTTATGGTAGATCTTATCGGAACTGAAATTTATAATGAAACAAAAGCCATTTTACAGCATCCAAATATTAATGATTTAAATAATAAAAATACTATTTAAAATGTGGTATCAATATAATTCTGATGCATTAAAAATTCATATCTATATCCAACCTGGCGCCAAAACAACTGAATTTGCCGGGTTTTACGACGGTATTCCAAAAATTCGATTAAACTCTCAACCCATTGAAGGTCGGGCAAATAAAGATTTGCGTGCGTACATTGCGCAATTATTCAAGGTTCCACTTGCAAAGGTTACCCTTACCCGTGGCGATAAATCGAGGCGTAAAACAATAGAGATTAATGGATCTTCGATTAATCCGGAAGATTTATGGGGTACTCCATAGAAGTGTGGTATTTATTTGGATTTTGTGTTGTTTTTCATCAAGTAAAAACCAATCAAACAAATAAAGTACGAAATACATGAAATTTGAATAAAATTCACCTTTGAAAGAGCGAAATATAGACACCACGTTCATTTTTCGATAAAATCACGATTCGATTACTTTTGGCATGTGCAGATTACCAACCACATGAAATGATAGCAGTTTTTAAAATTACATATTTATCGGTGTTTTTATGATTTTGAATTATTTTTTAGAAATGTGTGCATATAATAATAAAGGAGTTTCGACAAATAATGCCACTACTAATTTTTTTATTAAGAAAGTCACGTTACACAGTGACACTGAAGAAACCAGCAACGATTATTTCCTTGTACCTGATACCTGATCGGTAAAGCATCCCATTTGTTATACAGCCACCCATGGACCAATATTAAGCCATGTGCGCAAACCATTTACTAAAACGATCCAGGTTAACATTATGATTAATAATACAAAGATTCAATTGATTAAAAATAAACTGACAGAAGCAGCATCATTAGTTCAAGCAAATTTTCATCCAGAAAACTATGCTAATTTAGTAGAAAAAGTTCTTCAATTAGAACTCCAACAAGAAATTTCAATTATCGAAAATCTGTTGCATCAACCAGATCAGTCTTTTGAGTATGCAATCCAAAAAAGATTGAATGAGCGCGCAACTGATTCATTACATTGCATTCCATACAGCAAATTGCCAGAAAGCCATGTCAATAAATTATACTGGGAAATTGCAACCATTATCTTTGAAGAAGAAAGTAATGAGAATCTGTCTACTTTTATCAATGGAGCAAATTACTCGAATGCACTGATGCCGCTTGAGAAAAATAAACCGGAACAAGCTCTGGTGCTTCCTCAGAATTTGTTTACTCAAGCCTTGCAGGACTGCAGATCTAATTTTAAAGAGCTAAAAAATGCTGAAACGCTTAAAGCATTCTTAGGCAATTTTTCAGCAGAGCAAAGAATTCAATTGCTGAATTGGGTTGATATAAAGGGGAATACTGCATGTTTCTACGTAATACAAGATGCAGACACACTCAAAGTTCTAATTGATGCGATACCCTATCAATCCCGAATCAAGCTATTACATACAATTAATGCAAATAGAGAAACCCTATTCCATAAGGCAGCTAAGTATCCTGAGTCCCTGCGATTACTTTTAAATACAGTAAAAACTAGCCAGATTCCAGTCGTGGATATCATTGATCTATTCAATACAAAAGATAGCTCTGGATATACTTTGTGGCATTATGTATCAGAAAATCCACAAACTCTAAAAGAGTTATTGATCTGTCTACAAGAACAATCTATGACCTCAGACCAATTGTTTGAGTTAATACTTGTGCGTGACATAATAGGAAATACTTTGCTGCATAGCGCTATACCAAATCCTGAGTCGTTTAAATTGCTCTTTAGTAGCTTAACTACTTCGCAAAAAAATAAGATACTGGAAATCTACAATAATGATAGAATAAGCGTATTTGAACTAGCAGCATCCTATCCAAAAACATTTACAACATTAGTATCACTTATACCAAATCCTGAAGTATCTCAATCCATTGAACTATTTATCAAGTCTCTGCCGAGAACTAAAGGAGTAGCCAACCCTCTAATAAACCGCGAATTCCTTAATGAACTCATTCATATAGTGTCACAAACTAGAAATCCTGAGTTACTGAGAGTGACTGATAGGAAGGGAAAAACGCTTTGGTATTATGCTGAAGACTATCCAGAATGCAGAACTCAGTTGCTAAATCTAATGACAGACTCTGAAGTATGGAACTGGGATAATAAGAGTGAGCTTGCAACACCCACCGATACAAGCATCTATTCTGAATTTAATTATAGTAAATTAATCAAGGTCATTAAAAGCTTAAAAACCAACTTGGAAATGGAAAAAACAGCAATAAATGCTGATTTACTGGATACTTGTACCGCGCTAATATACAAAATATATTCCTTTCACTTCCAGAAAGATCATTCAGAGCAAGAAATTGCACTCTTTAATGCAGATTTTGAAGAATTGCTTACAACTAAACATCCGCAACAACCAAATGAAACAAACAACAATTCATTTATTGATATCTGTATGAGCCGCTATGGGCAATTGATAGACGGTATAGAAATCCTAGCTACCTATTCTGGCCGAAATCATTCCTTGCAAGTCCAAAAACTTGAGTGCTTATTTGGTTGGGATGATATAAAACAACAAATGACGAATGCCTGGAAAATGAGATTCGCTCAATTAAAAGCATGTACCGATAAGGATTCTGAACAGGCTCAGCTGCTTTGGCACACCATTATAAATGATACTACCGTGAAAGAAAGTGAAACAATTCTAATTTATGCTGTTAAAAAAGGATATAAAGACATTGTTGAACATCTGTTACGAAGACCGCTGGAACATAATTTTGCCCTCAGCATATCAAACAAAAAAAATGCCTTAAGTAGTGCTGAGGATGCTCAAGAACAGAAAATTGCTGCTCTTATTCGCGATAAACTCAAAGCCTTATTACTTGGATCTATTGCTCAAATTAATCAAATGAAACAACTACGGGGTTGGGATGAGGTTGCGTATTATTTAGAACGTCCTGATATAGCAGGAAAATGGTATTCCAAGTTATATCAATTAATGGAATGGCAGAAACTACCCCATTCAGAACAAACAAAACAAATAGAATCCATATATCACATTTATAAGGACCTGATTTCTATATGCACAAAAAATATAGGTGAACATGAATACGATGAACATGGCCTTATATGGGAAGCCTTCTATGAAGGTGAAAAAGGCAATTTAGAACTTTTTCAGCAATTTTTAAACCTACCGGGAGTCATGCCACCTCTGGAAATGCTCGATTATAAAAATTATCAACATACAAAATCATTACTGCTGAAATCGGTACTTTCCTTAGTTTTAAAAAATACAATTATATTGGATGGGATCGAAGAGCTTGAAGGTTGGAATGATGTTGTACAAAACATGAAAGGTAAGGATTGGTTAGATGAGGTTATTGCACTACGTGAATGGGCAAAAAGCTCCATGAGCGAGAAAAGCAAAAGTAATCGGAAAATTAGCACACAGGTCATTAAGGTACTTAATATTCTATTTGGTAATCAATCAATACTCATATACGCTAGTCGCAAAGGCTATAAAGATATTGTAGCAAGCCTACGCTTCATTATGTCAAACATAACTGATTCGGATAATAAAAACGCTTTAATGGCTGCAATTGAGACCAAGAATCATGAAATTATTAAGCTATTACTGAACAGTCCTATGGATATTAATGCTAAGGACATAACTGGCTCTACAGCTTTAATGATAGCGGTTAGGAATAAAGATTATGGGAGTATTTCCTTATTACTCGAACACGCAAACATCGATCTCAGTATCGTAAATAACGAGGGGATGAATGCCTTATTCATAGCTATTAAAAACCAAGACTCTAAAAGCCTCAACTTGCTATTGCATTCAGCGCAATCAAATCCTAACCTTACAAACAAAGATGGCATGACTGCATTAATGTTTGCCATTGAAAATAATGATATCCAAAGTATTCAAATCTTGTTACAAACTCCAGACATAAACGTATTAACTAAAAATAATCAAGGATTAACTGCGTTAATGCTGGCCGTTAAGTTAAATAACACATCTATTGTTGCCATGTTACTGCAAACCAATAAGTTCGACCTAAAAAGTGAAGTTAACCATAAGTTAAATATATTAAGTTTAGCTAAGGAAGTGAATAATCCAGAAATGCTTTTCATAATTGCTTATCACATGCATGTTTTGGATGAACGCTATGAAAATGAAAGTTTAGGCGTCAAATTACTCAATATAGTTGATGAAATCGATAAGATTATCAAATCCATTACCTTTCCAAGATATATATCAATACCTTCATGGAATGTAGAACGCAATAAACTGCGGGCTAATCCAGATGATGATAACGCCTATCAAGCTTTACTAAAAAAGTTTAATGAAAGGAATGCCGATGGGTGCACGTGTATTACAACACTTGGATTTTATTGTGGCACACAAATGCTGGATCTTTTGTTACAAATACCTGGAGTGGATGTAAATTCACAAAATTATGCAGGATTTTCTCTATTGATGACGCTCTGTGTAGAGAATAATTATAAAAAGATTGCTTATTTACTGGGAGTTCCAGGGATCAATGTAAGGTTAACAAACAAAAATGGTGACAATGCCCTGATGATTGCAGTAAGTCAACTCAAAATTGAAAGTATTAAAGAATTACTCCAGGCACCAGGACTTGATATTTTAGCTAAAAACAAGGATAACCGAACGGTACTGGACATAGCTACAAAATATAGAGACAAAGGCATATATCCAGCAGATATCAAACTTGATCCTGGTTCTAATCATTATCAGAAAGATTTGCAATGCCGTGAGAACTATAAAGACATTTGTGAGCTTATTGAAAACAAGATTAAAGAACTATCAAAACAAAATGATACAGATTCTACGCTATCTAATTCTGGAAGTTCAAAACTCCCTAGTATTCATAGCCTTGCAAACTTTTCAATTTTTAGACCTGAATCTTCTAACAGTAAGAGCGATACTTATGAAAATGTAGTTCCTTCTATATGATATTTATTTACAGGGTAAGTGCCATTCGGGTAAGGCCCTGAGGAATCATCATCTTTTTGAACCTAAAAGCTCCCTTCTCCCCTCGGGGAGAAGGTGCACGTAGGGCGGATGAGGGTTTAGTAAAGTGGCATTGACAAAAGAATTTCATTACCGTCACCACCCTCATCCGCCCCTTCGGGGCACCTTCTCCCGCATGCGGGAGAAGGGAGCTTCGATTGAGTTCAAAAAGGTGAGGATACCTCAGGCCTAGGCCCAACCTACGCATTTGCAAAGATGAGGATTTGGCCTTATCAAAGGCCCGTCACCTTTTCCAATCCTAATTGAAGTTAGGGTGTGTTTACAATTCATTTTTTCAGGGCCTACGTCCTGAAGATCCCTCAGGCCTACGTCATGAAGATCCCTCAGGCCTACGTCCCGCGGCTTGTCCGCGGGATCCAGAGATTTTGAATAAAGCAAAGTCTTGTTGGCTAATCCAGAACCGACTGGATCCCTCGGACAAGCCGCGGGATGTAGAAAATTGAATTGTAAACACGCCTTAAAGAGAATTCTCAGACAAAGAAGAACGCGGTGGCTCATCTGTATTGTTTTTAATTAAGCCGTCAGTTTTTGGCGATTCAAAGAAGAACGAATTACTATTATTTTGGTTTTGAAGTACCTCAATCTTATTTTGAATCAGCTCACAAATCTTCTTATACTTCTCACGGTATTCCATTTCCAAATTATAATAATACGAACCTGGCTCGAATCGCTCGGGATTAGGATAGAGACCTTCGGTTTTCTTTTTTATAGCTATATCTAAGGCACTAAGATTAGCTTTGTTTTTAGC
>JBAZRP010000135.1:0-6171 GCA_041662885.1 Legionella sp. | reverse complement strand
TTTACATATGCTGGTGGCGCTATATTTCCTTTAGTAGGTGATTCTCTTTCTGGGCTTGGATATGAATATGCGGTGCGGTGGGGGTGGGGGGTGGCGGGCCGCGCGTGGTCGGGCTGGACTCGATATTTTCAAAACTTATGTCAAGCAAAAACAGCAATCTTGGGAGAATTATGCAGCCAGAATCGAGCTTCAGCTATCGACACACTTGTGTAATTCAGTAAAGTAGTGCGCGAGAACTTCGGCTGCAATGCTTGCCGGTTCTTTTTGCCCAGTCGCTGTATTAAGATCGCCAAGTCCATGTGGGAAGATATTGATTCTCCTCTTAAGCTTGTAGTACAACAAATGGGTGATGAATCTCGGAAAGAATTAATACAAACTGCGTTATCTTGTGATATAAGTAGTAAGAGTACATTTATAAAAAAATTTCTAAGTTCAATATCAAATCTTTCAATGTTAGAATCAATGTTGCTAGACAAATTTAAAGAGCCAACTAGTGACTATAAAATCACTCGAAAGTGTTATTTGCAAGCACGAATAGACACACTAAAGCAAACACAAAATGTATTATTAAATGCGTAAGTATCCGTTATCAATGAAAGACAAAGCAATCAGCAAATAAGTACTCATCCCTCTCTTGGGAGGGTAGTGCAAGGTATGGATAAGGGTAGTGTTACCGACGTGGGGATATTCAAAAGGAAAAATTCAAATTCATCAAGCAACAATAAACGGGTTAAACCAAATGATACAGCTGAGAGTCATTCGCTAAGTCGAGCAAAGGAGCACTGCGACCTGTCCGCCAATTCAGTCTTCATTTAGGAAAGAAAGCCGTATAAAATAAAATTAGGAGTTATACACATGGGTAATATCATTGGTAAAATACTATCAAAAATTGGGTTGTTTCCAGTACCTACTTTATTTGAATCAATTCACAATGCACTAGATAAACTTATATTTGCTTCTACCGATCAGGCAACTGTCGGATATTTAATGAATTTTAGGGTCCTTTTTACTTATGAAAGAGTAAATGAGCACCTCATAATCAAAAACTTAAACCCACAAAATGAAATAAGCTTTACCCATGCATCCTTGTGCAATTTCAAGTTAGTTGCTCTCAAAGATGCTCATACCGCAATAAGTACACTGCATGAATGCCCCTTATCCATTGATTCCAAAATTTCAAAACAGGAAATTCTGGCTATCCAGGCCCAATGTAAAGAATACTTGCACCAGCGGCATGCACAACTCTATCTATTTTTTATAAGCCTATTTTCAGGTAATATAAAAGAAGCTGAAACAATTATGTATAACGATAATTGTTATATGGAGTTACCACGCAAGAGAGCCCTCTACCAAGCGCAGCTTAAAGAGCTCCAAGAAAAGGGGATCGATAAAAATGTACTTTCCTCTTTCAACAAGTTAATAAGTTATCTCGAAGAGAATCTCAAAGAGGAGCTCAAAGAGGAGCTCAAAGAAGATATTGCGGACACTGCATCTGCATTTGAATCTTATGGTTATAATAATCATTTCTAGTATATACGTCGGGCATTTTTTACCCACAGCCCTTTAACTATGAAATGGGGGCATATCTTGCCTTTTGTTTTTTAATCTATGAAAAGCAAGTAGCCCACATCCTTAATTTCCGTAGAATGGCTTTAGCCCGTCATTTTAATGTTTTGTCTTGAAGATCATACTTATTACTATAAAAAGCATAGGGTCAAGTCTTGTGATAAAATCATAAAAAATAGTACTCAAAAAGACCCTTAGTTCTAAAAAAGTCGAAAATACCTTGGGAAATCATGTAAGGTCATCTATAACTGGTTTTTTTATGAGTAATGACAGAATACAGAAAGAGGCTGAAAAAGATCATCCAATGTTATAACTTATGGATGATAAATGATTGCCTTATATATTTTCTTCAGTTCTTAGAGTAAGAATTTCATGCCCGGTTTCAGTGACCAAAATAGTATGCTCCCATTGTGCGGACAACCGACGATCTTTAGTTACCACGGTCCACCCATCACTTAAGGTTTTAATTTCTCTTCTTCCTAGATTGATCATGGGCTCAATAGTAAATGTCATTCCAGTTTGCAATACAAAACCTGAGTTTGGCTTGCCATAATGCAAAACTTGTGGCTCTTCCCACATGGTTCGACCTATACCATGGCCAGCAAATTCTCGAACTACTGAATATCCACTTTTTTCTGCATGGACTTGAATTACGTGCCCAATATCACCTAGTTTTGTTCCTGGTCTCACTAATCCAATACCCTTATATAGACACTCCCTAGTAACTTCAATAAGTCTTTTGGCAAAAGGCTTCACCTCTCCAACCAGAAACATTTTACTAGAATCGCCAATATATCCATCGTTCTTTACGGTAACATCAATATTGATAATATCACCTTCAACAAGCTTCTTATCATTGGGTATTCCATGACAAACTACATGATTAACAGAGGTACAAATACTAGCAGGAAACCCATGATGATTTAAAGTTGACGGAATTGCTCGCAATTCATTTACAATAAACTCATGACATATTCTATCCAACTCTCTGGTAGTTGTCCCTGGTATCACATGGGGCTCAATCATTTCCAGTACAAGTGCAGTCATCTTTCCTGCTATCCGCATTTTTTGAATTTCTTTATAACTCTTCACTAACATACTGTATTTCACCTGATGATGCTTGTTCCATTAAAATTTTAAGAACTTCTGGATAAGCTATTGTTGGATTTTCTTCCACTAATTTACCAATGCGTATCCAATATTCAGCCTGTGAATTAATTGAACGGCTCATGGCTTTAGCCATTAATTTAGTCGCCTCATGTAGTTGATCAGAAATTTTAACTATACCCATAAATATCTCCTCGAAAATTATATAATATAGCATTTAACTATAAATTGATATAGTTTGCTATGTAATGCAAGGGGGCTGTTTTTATCCTAATGAAATCAACAGTAATTTGTCTTGATTCTATTACAAATCCTAAGTTAATAGAGTTAGAATAAGGCATGTGCACATGGTATGTCGCTCACATTTTGGCTATACTACCCTGCTGATAGCAGGGGTACTTTATGATTAAAATTGAACTTCTTAGCAAACACCAAAATAAGATCCCTGAACTTGCCGAGATTTGGCGTGAAGGACTTGGAAAGCACTGGTTACCTGACGTTGCGATTGAACGTGTACAACAAAAGTTTCAAGAGCACCTTAATGAAGATAAATTGCCTCTGACCTTTGTCGCTTTTTACGAGGAAAAACCAGTTGGAATGTGTAGTTTGCGTGTAAATGATGGTATTCGTCCAGATTTAATGCCGTGGTTAGGCTCCCTTGTAGTTGATCCAGAATATCAAAAGAAAGGTATTGCTAAAAAACTTATAGATGCAATCAAAGTTAAAGCAATACAATTAGGTTTTGAAGAATTGTATTTATTTGCGTTCGACTCAGCTCTTCCACAATATTATCAAAAGTTAGGATGGGAAATAATTGGAATGGATAAGTTTCAACATCACCCAGTAACTGTGATGAAAATTTATTTATGACTAAAGAATTAGCTTATCAATTGTCTTTGGAAATCAACCCTGCTCAAGAAGATATACAGGTTCTTGGTGATGCCATAATGCAACAAGCAAGTGAGAAAAAGGGATTTGAACGGATTGATTTTTTTGCTATTTTTATTAGGGATAGTCTAAATAACATTATTGCCGGTTGTAATGGTAACACGCTTTATGGATGTCTTTATATTGATCAGTTGTGGGTAAGTGATACTTATCGAAGTCAGGGATTAGGAACGAAGCTTGTTGAAGCTGCTATTAAATATGGTAAAGACAAAACGTGTACGTTCGCTGCAGTTAATACTATGGATTGGGAAGCGCTTGGTTTTTATCAGAAATGCGGTTTCAAAATTGAATTTGAGAGACATGGATTTCATAAAGGCTCTGTATTTTATTTTTTGCGTAAAGAATTTCATTAATAACAATTAAGGTCTTGAGATGCAATTGGAACAACTAATTGGAAATTACCAGTCATTTTTTTCAAATATATTAAATAGGTTAAAAAAGATGGGCATTTCTATATCTGGAATGCCATTGAGTCACCTCTTGTATCGAGTAGCTACCGTTTCGGAATATGTAGTTCTTAGAGAGCAAATAAAGCAATTATGTAGCGAGTTTGTAGAAACACAGTTTAATGGAAGAGCGGTATCAATTCTAATTTTGCAAGAGCCATTAATTCTGGAGGATGGATTTCAGGTTTCTATGATTGAATTGCCGGCTCCAAGACCTGCACACACGTACCCAACAGGATTAGAAAGTATTGGCATAGTAGTTGGTAAACATTTGGCTGAATTTAATGCGCAATACAGATCTATTTTGACCGGCATCAAAGATCACGGTGAACATTGCCAACGCTCTTTTATTACCTTTGAAAATGACAAAACAGCTAAATTTTATGATATCTCTTTAAGGGAAATTGTTAGACGTCAGGGATGGACAACAATAGTCATAGAAGATATACCAAATATTTCGTAATCATGCCAAAAAAAAGAGGCTATTTATAATAATTATTTGACCTACATCTTGATGGCTTAACTTGCCTAATTTGACGTTTATATGAAGTTGCGTGGTGTCTGACCCCAGATGTGTACTGTTACCTATGTGACCGGGTCGGACCTCCCTAACCCAGATCCCCCCGGGGGACATTGCCATTAAGTTAAGAAAAATCCCCACGCCTACGTCCCGCGGCTTGTCCGCGGGATCCAGCGATCTTGGGAGATTCCTGGATCCCGCGGACAAGCCGCGGGAGGTAGGGAATGGTATAAACTCCTTAACTTAATGGCAGTGCCCCCGGGGGGGGAGGGGAACTGTTCTTGGATCATAAAACCCAAGCAATTCCTATTTCATGTTAGGCGTATTCTGCTCAGTTTCATCATAACCATAGACATGGCTACTTGCTTTAGTAGTTCCGAAAAAGCCTGTGCGAGAAACCCCTAATTCCTCTCGAAGTTTAACTCGATTGGCAAAAGTATCTTCCTTTTTATATTCTTCTAAAGCTCTTTCTACTTTATCAGCTTTTTGCGTGTTACCAGTACTAAAGAATGTTTTAGCATTTTGGCGCAAACGTTTAATTTCAACTGTCACTTTTGCAGCTAAATCTTCAATAAAACCTTTTTTATCCAATACTTCAAGAATAACATGCTGCATTCTTTTACCATTATTATGCGGGAGTAGAAGAAATTCATTAATCGCATCCATTTGCTCTAGTCTTCTGGATAGGTCTGCGCTCTCAAAGTCTTTACTCAAGCCTTTTTTAACTGTAGCAACATCTTCTGGAGTTACTGTGTAATTAACAGTTACTTGATAATCAGGCTCTTGAAATTTAGCTAATTCTGATAAAGCACTAAGCTCTTTGCCTTTTTTATATTTAAGCTCAGCTTGAGTTTGTAAATTTTCTTTTACGCCAGTAAATTTTTTTTCAATTTTCTGTAACGCATAATGAAGCTCTCTGCTCGACTTAGAGCGACCTATATACCCAGTTATAATATTGATAAAATCATCAAATTGCCCAGGACGTAGTTCTTGCATACCCGTTATTGCTTGAGTTAGTCTATTTTCTGCAATTGGAGTCCTGTTTTTAATATCCACGATGGATTTTATTATTGGAATAATTAAGAGAGTTACTGGTAAAAGTGCTAGGTGGATCAAATTCATATACACGTCTCCCTGAACATGAATGGTTACAAATCCGCCATAAAAGACCCCTTTTAAATTACGTTTATATAAATCCCATTTATCTATATTTTTCATTGAGTTCTCCAGTTGTAACAAAAATTTAATAGCACATTAATCGAACATTGTATGTCTTTTTTATTAAGGGAGTATTAAGAGAGAGCTTTGTAAACCCTGTTTTGCGCATTATAATGCCATATTTCATCCTATATACAAACAGGGACTGGATCACTTCCTTATTTACCTACACCTGAATTGCCTGAATCAACTATGCGATTGCATATTGCCAAAAGCTCGATTAAAGTTAACCCATTTAATATTTCTCCCTTCCGCACCTACCATAAAAGTTGCGTGGTGTCTGACCCCAGATGTGTTCCCTGTAAAATCGTCTGTGTACCGAAAACAACTGGGCTTGAACCTGAAAATATAACCGGTATAATCAGA
>JBAZRP010000134.1:0-6352 GCA_041662885.1 Legionella sp. | reverse complement strand
AATAAACCCCCGCCATAATTTTTAATAAGGAAGATTTACCTGAACCATTTAGACCTAAAACACCAATTTTAGCGCCAGGATAAAAACTCAAACCAATATTTTTTAAAATATAACGTTGATTTTCAACAATCTTGCTAACACGATTCATGGTGAAAATATATTGTGCCATAAAACTCTCTCATTATTTAAATTTGGGCAGAAGGTAAACTAAACACTGCTACCAATCAAGTATTACTTTTCCAGATTGACCTGAAGCCATTATTTGGAATGCTTCTTGGTACTTATCTACGGGAAAATGGTGTGTTTTGACCGGACTGATATCCAAACCACTTTGCAACATGGTAATCATTTTGTACCAGGTTTCAAACATTTCACGCCCATAGATACCTTTAATTATCAGTCCTTTAAAAATAACATGATTCCAATCTACAGCCGTTGCTTCCGGTGGTATTCCCAAAATAGCAACGCGTCCACCATGATTCATGGCTTGTAACATATCATTTAAAGCCATGGGATTGCCGGACATTTCTAAACCAACGTCAAAGCCCTCGAGCATTCCCAACTCAGCCACTACTTCAGGTAATTTTTGGTATTTGATATTAACCGCTCGTGTAGCACCCATTTTACGAGCCAATTCCAAGCGCATATCATTTACATCAGTAATAACCACATGGCGTGCGCCAATATGTTTCGCTATTGCTACTGCCATAATTCCTATCGGTCCCGCGCCAGTAATCAGCACGTCTTCTCCAACCATATCAAAGGCTAAGGCGCAATGGGTTGCATTACCTAAAGGATCTAAAATAGCTGCCTGGTCGCCAGTAATATCATCAGGAAGGGCAATGACATTAGACGCAGGAATGGATAAATATTCAGCAAAACAACCAGGTCGATTAACACCAACACCTATAGTGTTACGGCATAAATGGCGTTTACCTGCACGGCAATTACGACAAAAGCCACAGGTAATATGGCCTTCTCCTGAAACTCTTTGACCAATTTCCAAACCACGGACTTCAGCGCCCATTGCAGCAATTTCGCCAAAAAATTCATGACCAATAATCATAGGTACCGGTATGGTTGCTTGTGCCCAATCGTCCCAGGAATAAATATGGATATCAGTACCGCAAATGGCCGTTTTTTTAATTTTAATCAAAACATCATTCACACCGTATTCTGGAACAGGTACCTCTTCCATCCAAATTCCAGCTTCTCTTTTTGCTTTCACTAATGCTTTCATAGACTGTTTCCTATATAACTGAAAATTCTTTACCAGCTGTTGCAAAAGCTGCTAGAGCTTTATCCAAATGTTGCACTTCATGCGCAGCCGACATCTGAGTGCGAATACGCGCTAAGCCTTTAGGAACAACGGGGTAGGAAAAACCTACCACATAAATGCCTAATTCCAATAAACGTGCTGCTATCTTGCCAGCTAAACTGGCATCGCCTAACATTACTGGAATAATGGGGTGTTCGCCTGGAATTAATTTAAAACCAAGTTTGGTCATACCCTCACGAAAATAAGTGCTGTTTTTTTTCAATTTATCCGCCAACTGAGTATTATGACTTAGCATATCAAGCACAGTGCAGGAAGTATCAGCGATTACTGGGGCTAAGGTATTAGAAAACAAATAAGGTCTTGATCGTTGACGCAGCCAATCAACTACAACTGCTTTCCCCGAAGTATAACCGCCAGAAGCACCACCTAAAGCCTTGCCCAAAGTTCCGGTAATGATATCTACTCTATCGCTTACGCCAAAATGTTCTGGAGTTCCGCGACCAGTGGCGCCCATAAAACCAACAGCATGGGAATCATCAACCATAACCATAGCATCATACTTATCCGCCAATTCACAAATTGCTGGAAGATTGGCCAAAATTCCATCCATTGAAAACACACCGTCAGTAGCAATCAATTTAAATCGGGCATTTTTTGCAGCGATTAATTGCTCTTCCAGGGATTTCATATCATTATTGGCATAACGGTATCGTGCTGCTTTGCACAAACGCACCCCATCGATAATACTGGCATGATTTAAAGCATCAGAAATAATTGCGTCTTGTTCGCCCAATAAGGTTTCAAACAAACCAGTATTGGCATCAAAACAAGAAGAGTACAAAATAGTATCTTCTTTTCCCAAAAATGTACTGATTTTATGTTCTAAACGTTTATGTGGGGTTTGCGTGCCGCAGATAAAGCGCACTGATGCCATACCATAACCGTATTTCTCAAGCGCTTTTTGCCCCTCAGCTATCAATTCATGATTATTGGCTAAACCTAAATAGTTGTTAGCACAAAGATTAATTACCTCTTTATCATTCACTTGCACTTGGGCTTGTTGCTGACTGGAAATTATGCGTTCTGATTTATACAATCCTTCAGATTTAAGCTGTTCAAGTTCCTGATGTAAAAAATCCTGATATCTAATCGACACTGTCTTGCTCCTATGTCTTAGGAATAAAGTTCCAAATGATAACAAAATAAAGCAGGCATCACCAAGAAATTTCAGCAATTGCTAGCCTCAAATAGTATTTCTTGCTAAAATTCTCCCAAAGTTTTAACCCATTTTCCTTTTCACGGTAGAACAAATGAGCAATAACAGCGCACGTATCAATATGGTAAAGCAACAACTGCGTACCGGTGACGTATTAAATGAAGCGATTCTTAATCTTTTTGACACTGTCCCAAGACATGAGTTTGTTCCCGAATCAATGAGGGATTTTGCCTATTCCGACATGCAAATTCCATTAGCTCATGATCAAAGGATGCTAACCCCTTTGGAAGAAGGTACCATATTACAATCTTTGAATTTAACGGGTAAAGAAACGGTACTGGAAGTTGGCACTGGAACTGGTTATTTTACAGCCTTATTGAGCAAGCTTTGCAAAAAAGTAATCAGCGTGGATTATTTTTCTGATTTTACTATCAATGCACAACGCAAGTTAAAACAACACCATTGTGATAATGTGGAACTAATTACCGGTGATGCCTGCAGAGGCTGGTTGGAATCCGCTCCTTATGACGTTATCGTCTTTACAGGCGCCATAGAAAAACTGACGAAAACACATCAAATCCAAGTTGTAACTGGTGGCAAAATCTTTGCTATTGAAGGCAAATACCCCATAATGCAAGCGCGATTATATGAGCTTGGTCCTAATGATGAATGGAAAGATACCTTAGTTTTTGAAACCTTAATTCCCGAGCTCATCGATAAATTAAAACCAAAAGAATTTGTTTTCTAGGGAATGTTTGTATGAAAAAGACACTGCTGCTTTGTTTTCTGACTATTTGTTTCGCACAGCAAACCCTTGCCGCAGACCTTTTAGATGTTTACAAACAAGCACTAGATAATGACACAATTTTTAAAGCTGCATACGACACGTATATGTCTTCTACAGAAGCAATACCGCAAGCACGTTCAGCCCTGTATCCTCAGGTAACTTTAAGCGGCCAATCTGGTCAATATCTTTATAATGTATATTCTCCAGCTAATTCTGTTTCGCCAGAATTTGTAGCAAATACTTATTACGGTTCCAATGTGTGGGCGATAACTGCCACTCAAGCCATTTTTAATTATCAAGCATGGGCTAAAATTGCTCAAGCGAAAGCTTCTGTTAAAGCCTCCCAAGCTACTTTTAATGATTCTGCTCAAGATTTAATCCTTAGAACTGCTAAAGCCTACTTCGATGTCTTATTTGCTAAAGACACTTTAGAATTTGCCGAGGCAAAAAAACGCGCTAATAAGCGCCAGCTGGATCAAGCCACTCAAAGATTTAAAGTGGGTTTGGATGCCATTACTTCAGTTTATGAAGCAAAAGCTGCTTATGATCAATCTATAGCAGAGGTCATCAATGCTAAAAATAACCAGCAAAACCAAAATGAAAACTTAAGAAAATTAACCAATCATACCTACACATCTTTATCTCCTTTGCGCGATAGCAGAATTCCTTTGGTTAAACCAGAGCCTAATGATTCAAATCAATGGATAGACACGGGTTTAAAACAAAATTATAAATTACTTGCTGCAAAATATGCCTTGGAAGTAGCCAAAGAAAATATTAAAGCCATATCTTCCGGCAACTGGCCAGTTTTTTCAGTACAAACTTTTGCAACGCAATATCATAATGCCGCGCCAGATAATAACTTTTACGTACAGGCGGTACAGACCCAGGCAAACGTAGCTTTAGCTATGAATTTCCCTATTTTTCAAGGCGGCTTAGTACAATCACAAACCCGTCAATCCCAATTTGATTACCGCACCAGCAGTGAAAAATTGGAACAAGCTTATCGTGAAGTAGTAGTGAACAGCCGCATTGCGTTTAATACTATTACCGATGGAATAAGCAAGGTGAAAGCAGATAAACAAACTGTTAGTTCACAAAAAAATTCTTTAGAAAGTACTGAAGCGCAATTTGAAGTAGGCACACGAACTATGGTGGATGTAACCAATGCGCAACAAAGACTTTTTGAAGCTCAAGAACAATTAGCACAAGATCAATATAATTTAATTAATTCCATATTAAATTTGAAATACCTTTCTGGAACTCTAAATGTAAACGATTTAGAGTTAATTAATTCCTGGTTAGCTACTACAAGGGTTAATGGAATACCCTCAGCAGCTAACGTGGCCTCTAAATAAATTACTCAGGTTGTTAAACGATGTCCAATCACTCCCAAATTGAAAAAAAACTACTGCATTACACTGGCAAAGCAATCGCTGATTTTAATATGATTCAACGCGGCGATCGCGTTATGGTTTGCTTATCTGGAGGTAAAGATTCATTTACCTTATTAACCATTTTGAATCATTTGCGCGTACGTTCAGGAAATAAATTCGAACTGTTTTCCTTTACCTTAGATCAAGCCCAACCCGGTTGGGATGATAGCGCTTTACGAGAATGGCTAGCCTCTCGCAATATAAAGCATGAGATTCTAACCCGAGATACCTACAGCATAGTTAAAGAAAAAATCCCTGAAGGAAAAACCTATTGCTCATTATGCTCTCGTTTGCGAAGAGGGATTATTTATCGTTATGCTGAAGAGCATGGGTACAATAAAATAGCATTAGGTCATCATAGAGACGATATGATTCGTACTTTAATGATGTCTATTTTGTACAATGGCGATATTCGTTCAATGCCACCCAAATTATTAAGTGATAATAAGAAGCACATAGTTATACGACCCCTGTGTTATGTTCAAGAAAAGGACATTATCAATTTTGCTACTGAAGAAAATTTCCCTATCATTCCCTGTACTCTTTGCGGCTCACAAGAAAACTTGATGCGTAAAAAAGTAACCCATTTAATCGATAACTTAGCTGCTGAAAACCCTAAAGTTCCAAGCAACATACTCCATGCTTTACAAAGCTTAAAACCAAGTCAATTGATGGATCAAAGCATGTGGAATTTCAAAAATCTTGAACAGGAATTAGAGACTCCACATCAAGCGCAAGAGTTATTCAGCGCAGAAAGCTTTGAAGCGGAGGCAGAACTTTAAAATCTCCCTCACCGTCGCGGTACTGCCATTAAGTTAAGCACTAGAACTCGTCATCCCGAGTGCAACGAGGGATCTCCGAAAGTGGCACTGGGCCAGTTTCAGGGGATCCTTCACTGCGTTCAGGATGACGGACTGAGCTCAGAATGACGGACTGGGCTCAGGAGGACGTAAAGTCTTAACTTAATGGCAGTGCACCATCACGGCACTGTCATTAAGTTAAGCACTAGAGCCCGTCATCCCGAGTGCAACGAGGGATCTCCGAAAGTGGCACTGGGCCAGTTTCAGGGGATCCTTCACTGCGTTCAGGATGACGGACTGAGCTCAGGATGACGGACTGAGCTCAGAATGACGGACTGGGCTCAGAATGACGGACTGGGCTCAGGAGGACGTAAAGTCTTAACTTAATGGCAGTGCACCATCGCGGCTAGGAATAACACATTGCCAGGTGCGCATTTAAATCAAAATGCGCATTAATTAAGACAAACCACCTTGTATTCCCTACCAACCTTAGTCTAAAATAAGAATCATTCTTAAAATCCGGTATTTAAAATGGCAACAACACTAGAAAAACGCAAATTCCGAGTTTATAACAAACGCTTTCTAAAATTTGACTTCATGGCAGCAATTGTTGGCTTTTTAGTAGCTATTCCCTTATGCCTTGGGATTTCCTTAGCATCAGGAGTACCTCTATTTACTGGTCTTTTAAGTGGCATAATCGGGGGCATAGTTGTTGGAGCTCTTAGTGGCTCGCAGGTTAGTATTAGTGGTCCAGCTGCTGGGATGGCGGCTGTGGTCGTGGCTGGAATAGCAGAAGTTGGGGATTTTAATGGGTTTTTGCTGGCTTTAGCACTT
>JBAZRP010000133.1:0-6513 GCA_041662885.1 Legionella sp. | reverse complement strand
GGATGACGGACTGCGTTCAGGATGACGGACTGCGTTCAGGATGACGGACTGCGTTCAGGATGACGGACTGCGTTCAGGATGACGGACTGCGTTCAGGATGACGGACTGCATTCAGGATGACGGACTGCATTCAGGATGACGGACTGCATTCAGGATGACGGACTGCGTTCAAGATGACGGACTACGTCCAAGATGACGGCCTACTTTCAAGAAGACGTATTTAACTGACGTACTTGACACTCGGGATGCCGGAAAAACTGCTATTTATTCAAACTATACGTTGCGAGTAAATCACTTAGCTCTATTTCATCACTCTTTGCTTTTTCCATATCAAGAATTAATTGCGGCAAGTTTAATAAAGAGGTAGTAACCGTTAAATGAATAGCATGGATTCCCTGCCATATAGCGGCATCAACATTTGCTTTAGAGTCATCGATAAAAAGAGTTTCATCTGGTTTTAAATTATTTAGGCGTAAAATTTCTTTATAAGATGCTAGGTCTGGTTTTCTCAAATGCAATAAATGAGAGTAATATACTGCTTTAAAAAAACCATGAAAATCATAGGATCCTTGATCGCGCTCGTAAATTTTCAAGAGTTGTTGGTAGTGAATTTCATTGGTATTGCTGAATAAAAATAAAGTATATTTGCTTTTTAATTGGTTTAATAATTCAAAATGCTCTTTGGGTATATCTAACAACATTGCATTCCATGCCGCATCGAATTCTTTATCACTGGCTTCCATCTCGGTAGCTAATTGAAATTTTTCGCGTACGGTTTTGGCAGAAACAGTTCCCATTTCAAAATTAAGAATTAAATCTTTTAGGGTATCACCATTTGATTCTCTGGCTCCTAATTTGTTCAACGCTGTTACTGTTAATTTTTTATCTAAATTTAATAAAACACCGCCCAAATCAAATATAATGTTTTTTATTTTCACAGTTGGTTTCCAAAAGTTATAATTCGTTTATTTGATCACATATACTTCCTTTGCAAAAGCATTAATTCTGTGTAGTAACGCGTAAGATTTCAGCCAAAGAGGTATCTCCCATGAGCACTCGTTTAAAACCATCTGTTCGAATGCTTGGAGTAAAGGGTCTTATATAATCTTCCATTACTTGCAAATTATCATTTCTATGAATCATGCCCCTTAAAGTCTCATCGATACTAATTAATTCATAAATACCGGTTCGTCCTCGATAACCTAGATTATTGCATTGATCGCAGCCTTTAGGCTCGCAGACTTTGGATACATCTGCATCGGGCGCTATACCCATCAGTTCTTTTTCGTCGTCGCGCAATTGATGCAGAGTTTTGCATTGCGAGCATAATTTTCTAACCAATCGTTGCGCAATTAAACCAACGATACTGGATGAAAGCAAAAACGACTCTACCCCCATATCGCGTAAACGGGTGAGAGCGCCTAAGGCACTATTGGTATGCAAGGTAGATAATACTAAATGTCCCGTTAAACTGGCTTGAACTGCAATTTCAGCCGTTTCTAAATCACGAATTTCCCCAATCATTACCACATCCGGATCTTGGCGTAATATGGCTCTTAAACCTTTGGCAAAAGTCATATCTACTTTAGTATTAACCTGAGTTTGGCCTATACCTGCAAGGTCATATTCTATGGGATCTTCAATGGTTAAAATATTTCTACTGACTTGATTGAGTTCTGTGAGCATGGCGTATAAAGAAGTAGTTTTACCTGAGCCGGTAGGGCCTGTAACTAGAATAATTCCATGCGGTTCAGCAATCATTTGGCGCATGGATTTGATAGTATCTTGCGGCATACCGAGTAAACTCAAATCCAATTGGGCTGCTTGTTTGTCTAATATTCTTAATACTACGCGTTCACCGTGGTTTGAGGGCAAAGTAGATACGCGCACATCAATATTATGGCCACCTATCCGTAAAGAAATACGACCATCCTGAGGAATACGCTTTTCAGCAATATCCAGTTTAGCCATAACTTTAACGCGAGAAATTACTAAAGGTGCAATGGCGCGCGAAATCTCCAACACCTCATGTAATACGCCATCAATGCGATTACGTACCAGCACGCGATTTTCATACGTTTCAATGTGGATATCAGATGCTTTATTCTTAATGGCTGAAGTAAATAAAGCATTAAGCAAACGGATAATTGGAGCATCGTCCTGATTTTCGAGTAAATCTTCGCTAATTGGCAGTTGGCTTGCTAATAAAGATAAATCCATATCTTCTTCCATGCCTTCAGCAGCATCTAAAATAGAAGATTTTGATTGATAAATATGCGCTAAATGCTGTTGAAAAACATCTTCAGTAACCGATTGCAATTCCAGACTGCAATGCAATAATCGTTGAATTTCAGCAAAGGCTTGCAAGGTAGTGGAAGGAAGGTGATAGACCATGGCCTTGCCATCCTTGACCCCACCAATAACTACCCCATTGTTCTTGGCAAAACTATAAGGGAGTTTGTGAATGGGATCAGCATGTTCCATTTTTATCTTTCTACCTCAATCAAAGGGAGGGGGCCACCGCTGAAAGGAATAGGCAATGGAGCCATAACTAATGGAGGTAGCACGGTTTCATTGTCCGTTTGATCGTAAACTTCTTGTGAGCGTACCCACTCTAACTGGTATTGACGCGTATCATTGTATTTAATACTGGTTACATCAAAACTTTCTTTAGGATTACGAATGATAATTGGTTTAATAAATACCATGAGAACACGTTTTTCACGGTTTCTGATATTACGTTGAAAAAATCTGCCTACTCCGGGGATGTTTTTTAGAATAGGAATGCCATCATCGGTATTGCCCAAACTATCCTGATTTAAACCACCTAAGACGATGATATCGCCACTTTCAACATGTACTGAAGTCACAATGCTGCTAATTGAGAAGGTAGGATTGGGATTATTGGCCAAAGTACTTGATGGATCGAGCGTGTCATTTCCTTGGTCAATCTGCATTTGAATGCCTTTGCCACGTGTAATTTGTGGTCGTACATAAAGATGTAAGGCAACGTTTACCCTATCATAAGTTGTAAAAGGACTAGCGGTAGTGGTACCGCCTGCATTATTGGGATAAGACGTTGAGGCAACCGATACCTGTTTACCAACCAGAATTTTTGCCTGGCGATTATCCAATACTACTACTGAAGGCGTTGATAGAATATTGGCTTTATGATCGGTTGCCAAGGCATAAATTTGGGCCTGAAAATCATCGATAGTAGTTTTTGAATTAATAATGGCAAAACCAGGTCTAAAATCTCCGGGATCACCCGTTTGCTGATTCGAACCCCATTCAATACCCAAGTCTCTAACTGCAGTTTGATTGACTTCAGCAACCAAAGCTTCAATTAAAATTTGTGCTGGCTTGATATCCAATTGATTAATTACTGTCTTTAAAGTGCGTATGATTGAAGCAGGAGCATTGATGATGATCGAGTTGGTATTCGGTTCTGCGATAATTTGAATAGTGGGTTTTGTAGAGCCTTCATTTTGTGTAGTAGCTGTTTGAGTATTTCCAGTAGCAGCTCCACCTGGTACAGCAAGTGGTGTACCAGGTGAAGTAGAATTAGTTGAAGATGCACCTGATGAATTTGAATTACTGGCATTAACCAGATTTGATGCAGGATTAGTACTGTCTAAAGGAGGTCTGGTAATGGTACCAATTGTAGTACCCACAGTGCCACTAAAATTCGCCTGTGCAATCCCAGCAAGAATAGGTACTAGATCTTCCGCTCTTAAGTAATTCAAATAGACTACTTGAGTAGTACTATTACTAGCCGAAGAACTCCCTTGATCGAGTTTTAGTATCAACATACGCAGTCTGATGCGGTCAGTTTGAGATCCGCTTACTAAAATTGCATTGCTTCTATCATCGGCAGCAATATTAATTTGGGATTTTCCACCCGGATTGCCTTGGCTTTTGACCAAATCTTTGAGCGTGTTGGCAATGTCCATAGCTAAAGTATGTCGCAATGGAACCATATCAATACCACTGGACGTGGAACTATCAACTTGTCTGATGATTTCAGTCAGGCTTTTAATATTATTGGCACGACCGGTTAAGATCACCATATTAGAAGGTCCATAAGCGGAAATACTGCTCCATTGTGGCATCAGTGGGCGTAACACGGGCACTAATTGTTCGGCAGGTACATAAGACACTGGCACTACTGAGACCATCATATCTTCGCCATGAGCTGGATGGCGCATTTGACTTGGGTTATCAGAGGATAAAGTTTTTGCATCCATATTGGGAACGATTTTAATAATATCGCCAGTTGGGATGGCTGCATATCCTGATACTTGTAGCACTGATAGAAATACTTGATAGAGTACGTCATTATTCATGGGCGTTGAAGAAACGATAGAAATTTTTCCTTGAACTCTTGGATCAATGACGAAATTTTTACCTGTCACGCGTGAAACTTCAGCAATTACCGCACGAACATCTGCATTTCTTAAATTCCATAATTTAGTATCTTGCGATACAGAAGGAGGTGCAACTGGATGCTCTGATTTTTTTATAGCAGGAGGAATTGCCTGGGTTGCTTTTGGAATATAACTTTGAAGATCTTTTACTGATAATTTATCTTTTAAGGTTCGTGCACTTGGATAATCTTTGATTGGACCAATTTGCACTAAATACAAACTTTTATCTGCCAGATTTTTTATCTCTACTGGCTGCGTTACTTTTGTTGCTAATTCTTTTGCACGATCTTTTGCATCTTTTTCAAAATTAAATGCGCCCGCCTGTAAGTAAAATTGAGTTTCTCCATCTTTACTTATGGTCGAAATATTGATGTCATTAGCATAAATTACTGAGGTCCAATTTAAAGCTAACACTAATAGTACTGTAGAGCGCATTTATAAACCGTAAAGTCGTAGTAACTTATCATGATAACCAAATTTATCAGCTTACAATAGCTTTTTCTATTAAAAAGTTTAAGGTCTGTTGAGAATTGCGCATCTCTCTACGTACTTCGGCTTGTCCGTGGTATCCAAGGTGCTTATAGATAACACGAACAAGCTATAGTACGTAGGGATTGTTGAGAATTTATATAGATGTTACTGCAAACAAATTTTCAAGGCATTCGCCGCTGCTTTAATAGTTGCCTGGATTTCCACACTACCATGTGCACTGGAAATAAAACCCGCTTCATACATGGATGGCGCAAAATAAACGCCTTGTTTGAGCATTTCATGATAGAATTTTTTGAACAAAACTTCATCTGACGCTGCAACATCTTGAAAGCTACGCACACGTGGATTTTCAGTAAAGCAAAAGCCAAACATTCCCCCTAAAGCACCTGTGGAAATAGGTTGATTGAATTCTTGAGCAACTTGGGTCAAACCATCACATAATTCTTGCGCAGTTTTTTGTAAGCTTTCATAAAACCCAGGTTTATCAATTTCATTTAAAGTTGCCAAACCAGCAGCCATTGCTAAGGGATTTCCAGAAAGCGTGCCTGCTTGATAGACAGAGCCTAAAGGTGCCAGGCAATTCATAATTTCTTCACGTCCACCAAGGGCGCCAACAGGCATGCCACCGCCTATTACTTTGCCAAGAGTTGTTAGGTCGGGAGTGATATTGTATAAAGACTGAACTCCGCCTAAGGCAACCCTAAATCCTGTCATAACTTCATCGAAAATTAATACGGATTGGTATTGGTCGCATAAATCACGTAAGCCTTGTAAAAAATCATCATCAGGCATTACAAAGCCCATATTTCCAGCAACTGGTTCTAGTATAATGGCGGCGATATCATCAGGATAGGTTTCAAATATACGGGCAACTTCGGCCAAATCATTGAAATTTGCCGTAATTGTGTGTTCGGTAATACTTTCAGGAATTCCCGGTGTTGACGGTATGCCAAGAGTGAGTAATCCTGAACCCGCTTTTACTAAAAGACTGTCATTATGACCATGATAGCAACCGTTAAACTTAATTATTTTCCGCTTACCATTATAACCACGAGCTAAACGAATTGCGGTCATTGTGGCTTCAGTGCCAGAATTCACCATGCGAACTTTTTGGATTGAAGGCATTAGCGAAATAATTTTTTGCGCAAGGGAAACTTCCAGCTCAGTTGGCGCACCGAAGCTCATGCCATCATGTAAGGCTTGGGTTACCGCGGCAATCACTTTGGGGTGGCAATGTCCAAGGATTAAAGGCCCCCAAGAACCAATGTAATCAATGTACTTAGCGCCATCAACATCATAAAGGTAAGCCCCTTCACCTTTTTTAAAGAATATAGGTGTGCCACCGACACCTTTGAAAGCGCGAACGGGTGAGTTGACGCCACCAGGAATTAGAGTTTGTGCCTGTTGGAATAGGATTTCAGAACGATTCATAAGATACTCCTGAGAAAAAAGTGCACTATAACATTTGGGGTGAGTTTTTTAAATACACCAACGTAGGTTGGGCCAAAGCCTGAGGGATCCTCACCTTTTTGAACCCAATCGAAGCTCCCTTCTCCCGCATGCGGGAGAAGGTGCCCGTAGGGCGGATGAGGGT
>JBAZRP010000132.1:0-6828 GCA_041662885.1 Legionella sp. | reverse complement strand
TGCTCATAAACTGGTTCCAAACCAACAAAATCATCTGCGGCTTGAGGAGGTCTTGTCAGCAGAGTACCGTTTTTGTCCTTATAAGCCACGGCAATATTAAGTGTTTCTAAACCATCCAACACGTCCGATTTAGTAATACATAAACCAGTAATACTATTCAATTCTATAGAACGTTTTAGTAAGACCGCATCAAACCAACCACAGCGTCTTGCTCTTCCAGTCACAGCTCCAAATTCCTGGCCGCGTTCAGACATATGCTGACCCACTTCATTTTTTAACTCGGTTGGGAAAGGTCCACCACCAACGCGCGTGGTATAAGCTTTAGTAATACCCAAAATATAATCCAGGTATTTTGGACCAAAACCAGCACCATTGACTACACTGCCCACGCAAGTATTGGATGAGGTCACAAAAGGGTACGTGCCGTGATCAATATCCAGATAAACACCCTGTGCCCCCTCAAAAAGAATGCGATCGCCTTTTTCTCTGTGCTCATGCAAGCTAGCAGAAACGTCACAAGCCATGGGCTTTAATTGTTCTGCCCATAATTTAGCGTCATCAAGAATAGGCTGTATAGCAACAGGCTCTTGTTTGAAATACTGGGTCAAAACAAAATTATGATAATCCAAAAGTGCTGTTAATTTTTTGGCAAAGCGCTCTGTATCAAATAAATCGCTTACTTTTAAGGCACGTCGCGCGATTTTATCTTCATAAGCTGGGCCAATCCCACGACCAGTGGTACCAATCGCCGCTGTTCCTTGATGGGCTTCACGCGCTTTATCAAGGGCAACATGGCAGGGTAAAATCAAAGGACAGGCGAGACTGATACGCAATCTGTCTCTAACATTAATGCCTTTAGCTTCTAATTCTTTAATTTCGGACAGCAATGCTTCTGGTGACAAAACCACGCCATTAGCAATAAAGCAAGTAACATGTGGTCTTAGCATACCAGAAGGAATCAGTCGCAGAACGGTTTTTACCCCATTGATTTTAAGGGTATGTCCTGCGTTATGGCCGCCTTGATAGCGGACAACCACTTGTGCATCCTGGGTTAACAAATCAACAATTTTACCTTTTCCTTCGTCGCCCCACTGCGTTCCTAAAATAACTACGTTCTTAGCCATGATCGTTTAACCCAAAAAATCGAACATTATAATTACTTTTTACCCATTGCACCAACATTTTTTGGCATTGCTTGCTTGAAATAATCAAAAAATGAATTGCTTTGGTCCAAAACTAATAAATTATTTTTATTATCAAAACTTGCTTCATAAGCAAGTAAACTTCGGTATAGGCCAAAAAATTCTTTATTTTGACCATAGGCTTGGGCATAAATCTCTGCTGCTTCTGCCCTGCCAATGGCACGAATTTTCTGTGCTTCACTCTTAGTTTTAGCTAACAAGACAGTAACATTAGCATCAGCAGAAGCTTGTATTTGTTCTGCGGCTGCTTGGCCATCAGCTCGGTGTCGGTTAGCAATTTTTTGCATATCAGCGCGCATGCGCTGATAAATAGCATTACTGGTATTTGCAGGTAATTCAATACCTTTAATACGCACATCTACTACTTTAATACCTAACTCACTCGCTTGTTTCTCAGCTGCTTTACGCAAGAGTTCCATCAAATCATCTCGACCACCAGAAACCACTTCTGAGATAGTGCGTTTACCGAATTGGGCGCGCAACAAAGTGTTTAACTGTTGTTCCAGTAAAGTTTCAGCTTTAAACTCATTACCACCAGTCGATTTAAAATATTGTGATAAATCAGTAATACGCCATTTAACGTAATAGTCGACGATTACGTCTTTTTTCTCTTTAGTAACAATGCGCGTTGATTTGATATCCATAGTTTGAATACGGGTATCAAATATTCGTACATTTTCTATAAAAGGAACTTTTACATGCAAGCCAGGATTTAATATCTGAGCCTTATCGGTTTGATTGTCCATAACAATACGACCCAAACGCAAAACAATACCTTGTTGACCTTCTGTTATAGTAAATAAACTAATAAGGAATACCAACACTACCAAGCTCAGTACCAGCGCGATGCCTGTTTTAACAGCATTCATAATTAATCTCTCTCCTGACGATAGACCGGCCTTTGGTATTCACGACCAGAAAGCGAAGCATTCTCTGCACCAGCAAGACTAGTGGTCTCCCCTTTTTTGCTGGTTAAATTTTTAACAGAATCAGTAGCGCCCGAATTTAATTTATCTAAAGGTAGATAAAACATAGTTCCAGCCTTAGCATCCACCACAACCGTTCTGCTAGCGCCCAATACTTTTTGCATGGTTTCTAAATACATCCGCTCTGAGGTAATTTGTGGTGCAGCAACAAATTGCGGTACTAGCGCTAGAAACTCCGCTACTTCACCTTTCGCACGCAGTACTTCCTGCTGAGAATAGGCTTTGGCTTCTTGAGCAATACGACTGGCGTTTCCTTCGGCAATTGGAATCACTTTAGCAGCATAAGCATCCGCTTGAGCCTTGAAGCGTTTTTCATCTTCTTGAGCTTTAATAGCGTCGTCAAAAGCATCTTGAACACTTTCTGGTGCACGTGCTGGTTGTGGGGTTACATTGACTATAGTAATACCTGTTTTATAACTATCTAATATTTTGGTTAAAGTTTCTTGTACTCTAGAGCCCCAAACCTCTCGACCTTCTGTAATTACCTGATCCAGTGTGGTAGTTCCCACCACTTGTCTTAAAGCGCTGGATGTAGCCTGCTGTAAACTTTCTTCAGGATTAGCGACATTAAAAAGATATTCTTGTAAATCAGCAATTCGGTATTGCACAGCCAAAGAAACTGCCACCAAATTTTCATCACTGGTTAACATTTGTGCCGAATAGGAATAATTCAGTACTCTATCCACGTTCATAATGGTTCTTGAAGAAATAAATCGAGGGATCCAATGCGGACCGGAACCCACCGTTTCCACGTATTTACCAAAACGAAGAATAACCGCCTGTTCGGCAGGATCAACGATAAAAATACCGGATAAAGCCCATAAAACAAAAACTACAGCTGCAAACATACCAAATAGTAAACCAGCGCCAGAACCTTTTGAGTCTGAAACTTTATTGCCTGGTTTCGATCCTTTTTTCAAAAACATCTTCTTTAATTGTTCTTGAATACGTTTTAAAGCCTCATCCAAATCTGGAGGCTGATTTTTACCCTTCCAAGGATCTTTGCCTTTTTCCGGCTCATTCCACCCCATTCAAAGCTCCCAAGTTTTTTACGAAAGCTAGAATTCTATGGGGTATAACAAGTTTAAGCAAGTCTTGTAAACAGTATATCCCACACTCCATGACCCAAACGCTCACCTCTTTGTTCAAATTTTGTCAATGGACGTGTCTCAGGCCGTGGCGAATATCCGCCTTGAGCTTGCTGATTCTTTAATTTTGGCTCAGCATTTAAAACCTCTAATATGTGTTCTGCATAGTCTTGCCAATCCGTGGCGCAATGAATAAAGCCAGCCGGTTTAATTTTTTGTACCAATAATTTAATAAACTCAGTTTGTATCAAACGTCGTTTGTGATGCCGTTTTTTATGCCAAGGATCGGGGAAAAAAATCTGCACTCCTGCCAAACTGGCATCTGCAATTTGCGTACGAAATACTTCCACGGCGTCATGATTTACTATGCGCACATTGCCGACTTCATGATCACTTAGGTCTGCTGCCAAACTGCCAACACCCGCTTTATGGACTTCTATTCCTATATAATTCAGTTCCGGATTATTTATGGCCATGGTTAATAAAGATGCACCCATGCCGAAGCCTATTTCTACAATAGTGTCCGCTTCTCGGCCAAATTCTGCAACAAAATCCCAAGGCTTTGAGCCTGGTTGCAACTGATAATCAGGCAAGCAAAGCTCCAAACCTTGTTGCTGTCTTGGACTTATACGCCCCGCGCGCAAAACATAGCTTTTAATCTCGCGATACATGGTACCCTCAATAGAAAAAACGGCCATTATGCCATAAGTATAAAAAAAATAGTGATAATTACTCAAAATTCTTGCATTGAACTCGTTTTTTTGATATAAAACCGCTCTTGTTATTTCAACCGAATTTTGGAGTAAGACAATGTCTAGAGTATGTCAGGTAACTGGCAAGCGACCCATGAGTGGCAATAAAGTGTCGCACGCTAACAATAAAACTAAGAGACGCTTTTTACCAAATATCCAGTTTCATAGATTCTGGGTCGAGGAAGAAAACCGATTTGTCACCCTAAGACTTACTACTAAGGCTATGCGTATTATAGACAAATTAGGCATTAAAGCGGTTCTCGATAAAATGAGAGCTAAAGGCGAAAAAGTATAATTAAGGGGATAAACCATGGCAGCTATTACAGTAAAAGTGAAAATGGAATCCACAGCAGGAACTGGATACTATAAAACCACTACTAAAAATCCACGTAACCATCCAGAAAAGATGGAATTAAAAATGTACGATCCTAAAGTACGTAAGCACGTTGTATTTAAAGAGAAAAAAGTTAAGTAATTTCCTCTTGTTCGTCATTACCCATATTTGCTGCGTTACCTGTCTTTGCAAGCGCAGCGAAGCAATCCAGTGACCTGAAAGATCTCGAAGGCCGCTGGATCGCTTTGCTGTGCTCACAAAAACGGACAACGCTTTCAAAAACAACAAAGTAATTTAACCTCCCCAAACACTGGATAATCCTCATAGATAGTTTAAACTGATAGTAAGAGCAGTGAAAACAAAGAGGATTTGAATGAAACCGTCGTTGCAGCTTAGTATCGGTCAACAGCTCACACTAACACCACAGCTACAGCAAGCCATTAAGCTCTTGCAATTATCCACAATAGACTTGCAACAAGAAATTCAACTTATTGTTGAATCCAATCCCATGCTTGAAGCAACTCCAGTTGCTGAAAAAGAAGAAACCCATACTAATCAAGAACATACAGACGAATTTGCCGATCTTCAATGGTCTCAACTCTACAATAATGCCAATAAACGCACAGGCTTTGAGGATAATGACTATAATTTCGACAATCTGCACTGCACTACCACTAACTTACAGGATCATTTACGCTGGCAGCTAGACCTTTCCCCTATGAGTGATGTGGATAGAGTAATAGCTACCACCCTAATTGATGCCGTTGATGACGATGGCTTTTTAACGCTGCCACTAGCGGATCTGCATGCCAGTTTGCATAGTGATGAGTTTCCAGTCGAGATAGAAGAAATCGAGGCTGTACGTCATAGGGTGCGCTTATTTGACCCTGTTGGCTGTGCTTCGGCAAATCTTGCTGAAACGCTTACCATCCAATTAGAACAGTTAACTTTGGATCCAAACTTATTAAGCTTGGCCAAAAAAATAATTAGTGAAGATATTGAATTACTGGGCCAGCATAACTACCGCCAGTTAATGAAAAACCACCAGATTAATGAAAAAACTATAGAAGAAATTCTAAAGATTATTCAGAGTCTTAATCCAAAACCCGGAACTTTGATTCACAGTGCCATTACTGAATATATAATTCCTGATTTGACCGTAAAGAAGATTAACAATGAGTGGAAAGTCTACCTAAATCAAAGCGTACTACCCCGATTATCCATTAATTCCAAATATGCAGCATTAATCCAAAGAGCAGATAACAGCGCTGACAATCAGTTTTTAAAAGACAACCTGCAAGAAGCACGCTGGTTTCTAAAAAGCATTCAAAGCCGTCAGGAAACTTTGCTCAAAGTAGCTACCTGCATCGTTGAATACCAACAAGGCTTTCTGGAATACGGTGAAGAAGCGATGAAACCTCTAGTCTTAAACGATGTCGCTTCCGCGCTGGAAATGCATGAATCAACTATTTCTAGAGTCACCACACAAAAATTTATGCATACTCCCAGAGGGGTATTTGAGCTTAAGTATTTCTTTTCCAGTCATGTTAATACTGATACTGGCGGTGAATGCTCCTCCACAGCTATTCGCGCAGTGATTAAAAAATTAATTGCCGCTGAGAATAGAAAAAAACCCTTGAGTGATAGTAAAATTGCCGAGCTGATTGCCGAGCAAGGAATACAAGTTGCACGACGAACTGTTGCAAAGTACCGAGAGGCCATGGGAATTTACCCATCCAATGAACGCAAAATAATTTGATTTAAATTTAAGGAGAAGCTTATGCAAATCAACATCACAGGACATCGCATTGATGTTACTCCTGCTCTAAGAGCATTCACCGAGGAAAAATTTGATAGACTTGAACGTCATTTTGATCACATCACCTCCATTCATGTCACTTTCGACGTTGAAAAATTAAGACAAATAGCCGAAGCGACTGTTTTAATTGCCAAAGGTGAAGTGCATGCAAGTTCTGAATCAGATGATTTATATGCTGCAATTGACGTTCTGGTAGATAAACTCAACCGACAACTAATGAAGCACAAAGAAAAAATCCTCGAGCACCGAAATCATCGAGAAAAAGATAAGGGTAAAGAAGAAGAATAATCTTAGCCTAAATTCATCCAAAATAACCTAGATTGGCGGCTCAACTAATGGTACAGTGTAGCCGCTATGATTACTACTAAGATAAAGATAATAAATCAACTGGGTTTACACGCCCGAGCCTCAGCAAAATTTGTTGCAACAGCAGCAAAATTTCAAAGTACTCTGGATGTAACCAAGGACACGCAAACCGTTAATGGCAAAAGCATTATGGGTGTAATGATGCTCGCCGCCAATAAAGGTTCCGAAATTATTTTAAAAATCGAAGGCCCTGATGAAGAGCTAATGAATGAGACCTTAGTAGCGCTTATCAATGATTATTTTGGTGAAGGTGAGTAGCCCGTATTTTTGAATTAAATAAT
>JBAZRP010000131.1:512-6889 GCA_041662885.1 Legionella sp. | reverse complement strand
TCATTTGGATATCGCCAAAATTTTAGTTTTAGAACAATGGCTCAATGAACAAGTTTATGACATCCCTTTAATTTGTATCAGTCACGATCGTAGCTTTTTAGCAAATTGTACTAATAAAACTGTATTTTTACGTGCTAAAGAAATTAAGGAATTTAATTATTCATATGTGCAAGCTTCTGAATTATTGCAACAAAACGAAGAGGCTAATGCTGCACGCAGATCTAAAGAACTAAAAGAATTAAATCGCCTTAAAAAAAGTGCTCATGATTTAAGACAAATAGGTGTAAATAATTACAGTGCTGCTGCCTTAAAAAAGTCCATACAAATCGCTAAGCGTGCTCAAGGTATTGAAAATAATTTAACTACAGTAGCTGTTGAGGAAAAACGGAGCATTAAACTAAGCAATAGCGGTATTCAATCCAAAAAAATGATTGGTTTAGAAAAATTGACTATAAAAACGCCAAATGGTGAGCCATTATTTTATATCGATCAGTTAGATATTCTCCAGGGCGATCGTTTAGTTATCTTTGGTGCTAATGGAACTGGGAAATCACAACTATTAAAGTTCTTACATGAAGCTGCAAAAAATCCTGACTTTGCTAGGAATTCCAATACTAGCGTCAGTCCGAGTTTGAAACCAGCTTATATTGATCAGCATATGTCGCATTTGCCTTTAACTATTAGTGTGCATGATTATTTTAATCAGGAATTGTCTTTAGGTGATCAAAAGACTACTAGTGTTTTGGTTGGCGCAGGATTTCCTGTAGCTATACAAAAAAGCAAACTCTCGGCTTTAAGCCCAGGTCAGCGCGCTCGCGTAGCTTTTTTAACCTTGCATTTACTGCAACCAAATTTTTATATTATGGATGAGCCAACCAATCATTTGGATATAGAAGGCCAAGAGCAGTTAGAGGCAGAAATTATAGAGCAAGGCGCAGGCTCCGTTGTTGTTTCTCATGATAGAGAATTTTCTAAAAAAATCGGTACCAAGTTTTATCAAATTGAAAACAAAAAACTAATACGAATCGAAGCACCAGAAGTTTATTATAAGAAGATGGAGTCCTAAGTGGCGGAAGGGGTAAGATTCGAACTTACGATACAGCAGGCTGTATGCTGGATTAGATAACCAGTGCTTTAAACCACTCAGCCACCCTTCCGTCAGCGATTATATTAGTGTTTCTTATTTGTTGCAACAGTTTTATTTTTGTGAAATGTTTGGGTCAAAATCACAAGACAAATGAGTGATACTAAGCCCAATATTCCAGCCATAGTGAAAATAGTATTAGCACTTAAATGCTTTAATAGCGGATCTACCAATATAGGAGTTGCAGCTTGAGCTATTAATACGGGGAGGGCTAATTTTCCTAAGAGACTGGCGTAGCCTTTGGAGCCGAATAAAATCATAGGTAGTATGCCCATGGTTATCGTCAATACTCCATTACTCATACCATAAGCTATGGCAAATACTTTTGTGGCAGGAGGGCCTAGTATAAGTAATAAAATAATGGATAAGGGTAAGACTGCAGTCCAGAAAATTGAGGATTTGAGTGGGTCGAAATTTTGCCCAAAATACATTTCTAAAATGCGTCCCAATATTTGTGCAGGGCCAATAAACGAAGCACTTAAGGCTGCTGTGGATAGCGTCAAACCAAGGCCTGTAAATAAAGCCAAGATATCAACAGACACAGTAGTTCCAACTATTGCGCGAATAATGGCATATAGTGCTAACAGATAAAAAACTAATTTTATTTTTTCGGGGATTAAACGCTCTTCTTCTTGTTTATGTTCTTCGTGATCAGGAACCGTGCTTGGGAAGGTACAGAAGAATAAAGGTGCCCATAAAATTAAATGAGGAATGGCATAAATGATGGCCATTATGCGCCAACCAAAGGTATCGATTAAATAAGTAGTAATAGGCCAAAACACGGTGGCAAAACCAGAAATTAGAGTTACGCGTATAATTATTGTTTTAGCTGATTGTCCTAGCAGACGCCCAAGGGCTGCGAAAGTGGCATTGAATAAGCCCAAGGCCATTCCCAAACCAATAAGGGTCCAAGCTAAATACCAAATTATTAAACTGGAGGTTTGCGACAGAACTATTAGTCCCAATCCCATGAGTAAGCTGCCAGCTGCAAGTGGGCGCCTGCCACCTTCGTGTTCAATCCAACGACCGATTTTTGGTGCGCATAGGCCTCCGATGAGGAGAGCCCATGAAAAGCCACCAATAATAGCTATAGAACTTTGCCCAGTTTCTATGGGTACGATTTTAAGTAGAGTTGCTGGTAAATAATAGGTGGTTGCCCAAGCATACATTTGAGCAAAACCAATTAAGAAAGTTATATAATGTACCTTGATAGGCTTTTGCAAACTCATGTAACACTACTCACACAAAAAATTGAACGACATTGTCTATGGCCATATCGACCATGCGATCCCAGCTTTGCGATGTTTTGGCTGCTGTATGGGAAGTAATAACTAATTTATTATCCGGTAAAGATAATAATTGATATGGATCATCAGCCACACTCGGCAAGGGTTCAATGTAGTAGCCATCCATTGCGGCTGATTGAATGTGGTTGGAATCCAGATATTTTTTGAACGCTTTGGGTTCAATAAGTCGTGCACCTGCAGTATTAATCAGCATTACACCTGGTTTTGTTTTTGCTAACAGGCTTTCATTAACAAAATATTCCGTTTCATCGTTCGTGGGCAAGGCTAAGATGATTACGTCAGATGTAGAAAAAAGTGTATCCATGCTGACAGATTTAATCGATAACTCGCTTTCCAAGGTTTTTTTAGAGCTCCTACTGGTATAGATAACCTCACTACCAAAAGACATTCTCAAAATTTTAGCAATACGAGAACCAATAGCTCCAAGCCCAACTATACCAACACATAATGATGATAATTCTTCAGTACGAACTGGCGTAATGCAGGAGTTTTTTACTTGCCAATTTTGTTGGAATAGTTGTCTTTGTTGACCAATGAGAAAACCAATAGTATGTTCAGCAACTGCTGCAGCCATTACCTCTGGTGTGTTTCTGATGGCAATATTGTGTTTTTGAGCGGCAGTCGCATCAATAAACGAAGAATAGCCTGTGCCAACAAAAGAAATGACACGTAATTTTTTTGCATGCTGCAATTCTTGTGCGTTTAGTCGTTCATCACCACCTAGAACATAGGCATCAAATTCAGGCAGAAGTGTTTGTAATTTTTCAGCACTGACATCATCTGGTCGGTGAGTAATTTCAAAGCCAATGGAGCGGAGTTTAGCAAAATGGTGTTCACTGTAACCAGAGCCTGTGATTATTATTTTTAACATAATTAATTCCTACAAATAACGCGCTTTTCCGGTTAAATCCACGCTTGTTGCAGCGATCGCAAAGACGTAGATTTTTCCGTAAGTAAGTGACCTTAGGCCTAACCTACATTTCCAAGAAAAAGGTAGTGTTTATTAGATCGCTGCAGCTAATCGTGTCATGGTTTGTTTCATATAGTTGCTTAAAATAGTAAGACCCGTTTGAAAAATCACTTCTCTTTTCATTAAACTGACGCGGATAAATTTTTGATGTTCGGTATTATCCTGAGAGTTCCAATAAAAATGTCTACCGGGTAGTACAGCTAAATTCATTTGTTTTAATTCGCGACAAATTATTAAATCATTTTTGTCTGAGTGTTTGTACGTTAACCACTCAACTGGCAATTTGGAATTGGTAGCAATTTGGGGAATTCGAAAATCCGAGTCTTCGATCAGTTTGCGTACTAAGGCGCGTCGACTGTCGACTATATCCCAAATAGTGTTCTGAACTCCTGATTTCGCAGTTTCATCATAAAAACTAGCAATGATTTTTAAGCTGAAATTAGAAACACATAAATATACTTCATTATATATTTCATTAAAAAGAGAGCTTAAATCTTCAGAAAAATACACCAGGCTTGCTTTTAAATCCTGCGTTGGCCAAACTTTCCCAGTATCTTCAAAGGCCATAAAGCTAATTGATGAATCGACAAGTATTTTATAATCATCGAAAGAAGTGCGGCGGTAAATCCTGAAACAATTGTCAACTACCATCACTATTTGATGACGCTTACAGAAATCAACTAAATTTTTAAAGGCCTGTTCACTAACTATTAATCCCGTTGGATTATTGGGGTGAACTATGAAGAGAGCTCCAAAATCTTTCAAATGAGGAAAACGTTCATCAAGGGTATTTGATTCGGCAGCCGTATATAAATCTTTGTCATTAATGGAACTTAAATTTACACCTCTGCGTCTCACTAAAAGTGCTAAATTATCAAAAGCCGGTTCAATGAGTACCGCTGAAAGTTGCAAATGATTTAATACAGCGCCAATTAAATCTATAGAATTTGAGGCCGTAGGACAAATTCGAAAATGCGGGTATTGGTTCAGTATAGGGCTATTGATAAAACGAGCAAAAGTTTTATTAAACATAAGCTCTGCTTCAGGAATACTAAGTTGCGCTGCATCATTCCAAAGCTGTGGCAAGTTTTGAATAATTTCTTTAAAAGAAGGGTGTAAATCTTGGTAAGCATGACCATCAGCTAAACAAAAATTACTGTGCAAACCTGAGACTTCAAAATCCGTAAGTGTATTTAAAACAGCATTCATGATAAGTTCCTGTGCTTTATCAGTTTTATTCGAATGATAGTACCCGGTTGGCACTACTCCCTTTTTCTTTATAATTATTATTCTTAGTAGGGCTGTTTGATGAGCTACTCGAACCATTGTTATTGTTAGAATAAAAACCTATATCAGAGGCCTTACTACCCCCGACTTGAGTTTTTTCCTTGCTATTTTTGCCAGGAGATTGTGGTGATTTTTTTGCTTTAGAAGGAGAACTAGTAGGGGTATTAGGCGCGCTGTTTTTCGGAGTAGAGTAGGGTGAAGCATTTAATTCAATTGCACGTTGCAATTGATTTTGATAATGGCTTAAACCTTTATCGTACACCTGAACGCTGCCGTCTTTAACCAACCAGAATTTATCCATGGTTTGCATGTGCAGATCAGCATCATGCGACACCAAAACCACACATCCTTTATAATTGTTAATTGCTATAGTTAGCTTTTCTCTTGTTTCCACGTCCAGGTGATTGGTTGGTTCGTCGAGAATAATTAAATGCGGAGATTGAGTGCAAATCAAACAAAACATCAGACGTGATTTTTCACCACCAGATAGATGTTCCACCATGGTCGATATTTTGTCGCGACCAAAACCATAGCGTGACAAAGTTGAGCGAATTTCAGAATCATTAGTAATACCTGTTTTCTTTTTAAATTCTTCATAAACGGAAGATGATGCGCTTAACTCCTCAGTAGCGTCTTGGCTAAAATAGCCTATTTTTAATACGGGATTTTTTATTAAAGTGCCCTTTGTCGGTGTAATTTTTTCAACAATGGCCCTAATTAAAGTAGATTTTCCCTGGCCATTTTGTCCCAGGATACCAACTTTAGAGTTTGCCTGAAGTGATAATTCAACATTGGACAGCACCATGTTATTAGTGTAACCAATACTTATTTTATCCATACTTAGAATCGGGTCGCCTAAAACTGAAGGATTATTGAAGTTTAAATCAATAACTGCTTCTTCTTGCACAATTTCAACTAATTGTTCTCTTTTTTTATCGGCTTTTTTAAGTTGTGCTACGGCTTGTGCTGCGCGAGACTCTGGCAAATCTTTAAAACGGTTATATATTATTTCATGACGTTCGATTTGTTTTTCTAAGGCTTCGTTTTTTCTTTGGTCATTTTTTTCACGTACAGCCAATTGTTCTTTATAGGTTTCGTAATCACCAGAAAATAAAGTTAAGGTGCCGGTACGTAAGTGCACAGTTGCAGTTGTAACTTGTTTTAGAATGGATAAGTCATGAGAAACCATGACAACGGCACATTTTTCAGGATAAGTTTTTAAATAATGGATAAGCCATTGTGTTGCCTCTAAGTCTAGATAGTTTGATGGTTCGTCAAGTAGCAATACTTTTGGTTGGCGTATTAAGGAACTGGCTAAATTAATGCGCATACGCATACCATCTGATAAATTACGCATGGGTTTATTCATTTGTTCTTGAGTTAAACCAAGTCCTGACAAGACTTTTGGAGCTAAAACGTCATAGCGTGTTTGTTCTAACTCGGCTAACAGGTCCGCTGCATCACCTATGTTTGCAGCACTTGACTTTGATAAAGCAGCCTCTGCTGCCACTACTTCCGGATCGTTGTTGCGCAAGTATTCCAAAGGACTTTCATCATCATCCGGCAATTCTTGTTTTACTAAAAGTACACTGGCATTTTTACTAAGTTCACGTTTGCCACCATCTGGGGAAATATTTCCGGCGAGTAATTCCATTAAATGAGTTTTACC
>JBAZRP010000131.1:0-502 GCA_041662885.1 Legionella sp. | reverse complement strand
CATTTCTACCGACTACTCCTATACGAGCTCCTTCAGTGATATTTAGTGAAGCATCATTTAGTAATAATTTACCACCGACGTATAAAGAAACTGCGTGTAAGGACAACATGAATTAGTAACTCCATTATTATTATTAGTTGTAGAACACCAACATTAAAATCAGTGTGTTTAATATATCACCATCAATTCACTTCTGCAACTGTTTGATTTTTTTCTTTGTGCTATACTTGTATGATTGAATCAGGAGAGCACAATGCAAAAATTAATAATAAGTGTATTTAGTTTGGGATTTTTTTTACTAATAGCAGGTTGTCAAACAACTTCGTTAAATCCTATGGGAACAGCGTTTAACTCCTACCCAACAGGAACTACTTTGACGCAATCGGTTCAGGATGCTTTGTATCGCAGTGGTGATCCGGTGTTAGCGCAAGTTCATGTTGAAACGAATATTAACACAGTTATTTTAAGCGGGTATGTTCAGAAAATTCGTCAAAGCGATATG
>JBAZRP010000130.1:4681-6936 GCA_041662885.1 Legionella sp. | reverse complement strand
CCAAACAACCTTCTATTCCCTCTTCTTGTTTGGCTTCAGAAGATACTCTAAAGCCAAAATCCTGCAGTAATTTTAATTGTTGCCAATGACTGTCAGGTAGTCTATAGCCTTCACAAGCGCCAATAGTGTAACAATAAATTGCCAAAGGTCGATTAGCGGTAATTGCGGGATTTAATTGCCGTAAACTTCCTGCAGCGGCATTACGTGGATTGGCAAATTGTTTTTCCCCCGCCGCGCGCGCTATTTCATTATAAGCTTCAAAACCTGCTTTAGGCATGTACACCTCACCACGCACTTCAATAATTTTTGGCGGCGTACTTGTTCTCAATTTTAAAGGTACTGATGCTATAGTTTTAATATTAGCGGTAATATTTTCACCTGTTGTGCCATCACCGCGTGTTGCAGCTGAGACTAAATGACCATTTTCATAAGTAAGATTTACTGCCAAACCATCTAATTTGGGTTCGCAAGTGAATACCAAATTTTGTTCCGGTTCATCAATTTTATCTTGAACACGTTTAATAAAAGCCTGTAATTCCTCTAAAGAAAAAACATTCGCTAAAGAGAGCATGGGCTGTTTGTGCGCAACCGCCATAAATGCTTCCGAAGCACTACCACTTACTCTTTGTGTTGGTGAATCGTCAAGGATGAGTTCTGGATGCTGTGCCTCCAAGTTTTGCAATAGCTTAAAACAGCGATCATATTCTGAATCAGGTACCAAAGGATCATCCAAAACATAATAATGGTAATCATAATTCCTGATTTGATCGGATAAAGCGGTAATTTGTTCCTTTAGTACATCAATGTTCATTAATTATTCCAACGCAAATGGCCCAAAAACATGAGTTTAACAAAACTTATTCTATTGATATACTACCGACCTTGCCAAAAACTAACGGATGTCTTCATGATTGAATATCTTGCCAAAATTACTCTCGTTGAGGGTATTGCCTATGCAGTAGCTTTACAAATACTGTTGCAGTTATGGCTTTTAATTCGCCAAAGACGCCAAATTGCGCATATTGAAGATAATGCTAACCAGATACAACAGGCTTTAGTTCAGCAAATTCATCAACTGCAACTTGATTTAAATCAATCTTTTCAAGGTTCACAATTAACTATTCAGCAATTAATTACCGACACGATTCAAAAGCAAATGAGTGATGTCCGCGAACAAATGAATCATAGTTTTAAACAACATGCGGGATCTTTGACCTCTCATTTGCAATTGCTGACTGAAGAAATCCGCAACCACCTGCACAGCTTAACGCAACAAGTACACCATAAATTAACTGAAGGTTTTGAAAAAACTTCTACTACTTTTATCGATGTCGTCAAACGATTAACCATTATTGATGAAGCACAAAAGAAAATTACCGAACTTTCAAGTCATGTAGTCAGCTTGCAAGATGTTTTAGTAGATAAAAAGGCTCGCGGCGCCTTTGGTGAGGTGCAACTTGAAACGCTTATTGCCAATATGATTCCTGCTAATCATTACCAAATGCAATACACGCTAAGCAACGACAAACGTGCAGATTGTATTTTATTTTTACCGGATCCGAGTGGCAATATCGTTATTGATGCTAAATTCCCTTTGGAAACCTATCAACGTTTAATTAATACAGAAGCAATTTCGGCCGAACGAAAAAGCTTACAACAACAATTTCGCCAAGACATTCAAAAACATATTAAAGATATTGCTGAGAAATACATTATTCCCAATGAAACTACTGATGGAGCTATGTTATTTATTCCTGCAGAATCTATTTTTGCAGAAATTCATGCCAATTACCCCGATTTAATAAATTTATCGCAAAGATTAAAAGTCTGGCTGGTTTCACCAAGCACTTTAATGGCTGTTCTTACTACTGCTCGGGCAGTATTAAAAGACGATGCCACGCGCAAGCAAGTACACATCATCCAACAACACTTACACATGTTGTCTAACGATTTCCAACGGTTTGAAAAACGTATGGATAATTTGTCGAGACATATAGATCAGGCACACCAAGATGTAACTGAAGTTAATGCCTCGGCGAAAAAAATTACCTCAAGATTTCAAAAAATTGAATCTGTAGATTTGGCTTTAGAATTGGAATCCAATGCGTAGCTCAGGTCATTGACCCGGAGGGATCCTCACCTTTTTGATCCCCATCGAAGCTCCCTTCTCCCATCGGGGAGAAGGTGCCCGTAGGGCGGATGAGGGCTTAGCAAAGTGGCATTGACAAAAAAATATCATTACCGTCACCACCCTC
>JBAZRP010000130.1:0-4671 GCA_041662885.1 Legionella sp. | reverse complement strand
TTCCCGTAAAACGGGAGAATGGAGCTTCGATGGGGATCAAAAAGGTGAGGATACCTCAGGTCATTGACCCATAGCCGCCAGGCTACTTTGCACGTCATCCTGAGCAAAGCGAAGGATCTTCTCTCAAGCCACATCAGTGCTAACTGAACGCTTTGCTCAGGATGACGTACCAGATGGAAACTGGGCAATCAGCCCTTATTTCATACGATAATTCTCTAGATATTTATGCTTTAGCCCCACCCTTGCTCTTCTGATAAGAAAGAGTATAATTTCCTCCTTTTTCAAACAGCCTTTACTGATATGAAACAAATTTGGGGACAGCTCTACGGCAGCAGCCTGGCAATGGCTTTGGCGGACTATTGCCAAAACACACCAGGAATTAAGCTCTTGATTGCGCAAGATAATTTGAGCGCCAGTCAGCTACAAGATGAGTTGCAGTTTTTTTTAAATCCTCAATCCAACATTCAAGAGATACTGTATTTTCCAGATTGGGAAACACTGCCCTATGATCAGTTTTCTCCGCATCAGGATATTATTTCTCAAAGACTCTACACTTTAAACCGCATGGCGCAACTTGCTGATGCAGTAATTATTACTTCTGCAAGCACCTTAATGCATAGACTCTGTCCGCCGGATTATTTAAATCAATATGCCTTAATGCTCAAACAAGGTCAAAAACTCGATTTAACAGCTTTTAGAAATCAATTACAGCAATCAGGTTACCATTGCGTTAATAAAGTACTAGAGCATGGTGAATATGCACTTCGTGGCTCTATAATCGACGTCTATCCTATGGGTAGTGCCTTACCCTTTCGCATAGAATTATTTGATGATGAAATTGAAAGCCTAAGACAATTTGATACCGACAGCCAACGTACCATTAAACAATTAGAACAAATTAATGTCTTGCCTGCCCGTGAATTTCCTTTAAATGAACGCAGTCAATTGCAATTTCGTAAAGCATTCAGAGAACAATTTCCTGGTAATCCCAGTAATTGTCCTATTTATGAGGCAGTCAGCGAAGGCCAGTTTCCCGCAGGTATAGAATATTATTTACCATTATTTTTTGAAAATACACGTACATTTTTTGATTATTTACCTGAAAATGCCAAAGTATGTCTGATTGAGCATATTCAAAGCCAGGCCGAACAATTCTGGCAGGAACTCAACGAACGCTACGAGCAAAGACGTTATGATATTAGCCGTCCTCTACTAGAACCTAATATGTGCTTTATAAATCCTAGTGATTTATTAGCCAAGGCCAATAGCTACGAACAAGTGCGCCTTTTTCATGAGCCTTCTGACAAAAAAGGCAAACTAACCAATTTTAATGTTACTAAGTCACCACAATTAACTATCGATAGAAAAGCGCAAGAGCCATTACATGCCTTACGCGCATATTGCAGTGATACTTCACAACGTTATTTAATAGTAGTTGAAAGTGCTGGTCGACGTGAAGTAGTGCTCGATTTATTAAAACCCAGCGGCCTGACTCCTAAAACTCAAGCAAACTGGCATGATTTTATTGCTGATACCGAAGCATTGAATATCACCACTGGACCGTTAATCTCAGGTTGTGAATTGCCGGATAAAAAACTCGTACTCATCGTTGAATCGCAATTATTTGGCGAACAAAGCACGCCACAAAAACGCAGTGGACAAAAGTCAGTTGATCCCGATTTTATTATTCGCGATATGGCTGAATTGCGTATTGGAACACCTGTAGTTCACCTCCAATTTGGTGTGGGGCGATATCAAGGCCTACAACATATTAGTAGTAATAATATAGCCAGCGAATTTTTAGTACTTAGCTATGCTGGCGAGGACAAAATTTATGTTCCTGTTACTTCCTTGCATTTAATCAGCCGTTATACAGGCATGGATGGTGATCACGCGCCCTTACATAAACTGGGTTCGGATCAATGGCAAAAAGAACGCAAGAAAGCCGCTGAAAAAATCCATGATGTTGCCATTGAATTATTAGATTTATATGCCAAAAGAGAAGCACAAAGTGGGCACAGCTACGACTTGGATCAAACAGAATATATTAAATTTGCTAGCGGTTTTCCTTTTACCGAAACCCAGGATCAGCTGCAAGCCATAGAGCAAATTATTAAAGACATGCAATCAAGTAGACCCATGGATAGATTAATCTGTGGTGATGTAGGCTTTGGCAAAACAGAAGTTGCAATGCGCGCTGCCTTTGTCGCGGTACAAAATGGCAAACAAGTCTGCGTTTTAGTTCCAACAACTTTATTAGCCGGTCAACATTTCGAAACTTTTCGTGACCGTTTTGCAGATTTCCCAGTAAATATAGAATTATTATCACGTTTTCGTTCCGCCAAAGAAAGTGAAACCGTACTGGAACATTTACACTCTGGTAAAACCGATATAGTAATCGGTACCCATAAATTATTTAATAAATCCACCAGCTTCAAAAATTTAGGCTTACTTATAATTGATGAAGAACACCGTTTTGGTGTGAAACAAAAAGAGCACATCAAAAGTTTACGCACGCACGTTGATATCTTATCCATGACGGCAACACCAATTCCTCGAACTTTAAATATGGCTATGGCTGGTATCAGGGATATTTCTTTAATTGCAACGCCACCCGCTAAACGCTTGGCTATTAAAACCTTTTGGCAAGAAAAGAAGGATATTAATGTTAGAGAAGCGGTTTTACGTGAAATCTTACGCGGTGGACAGGTGTTTTTCTTACACAATAACGTGCAGACTATAGATAAAGTATGTCAGGAATTAGAAGAATTAGTACCCGAAGCCAAAATCCGCTCCGCTCACGGACAAATGCGTGAGCGCGATTTAGAGCGTATTATGTCCGATTTTTATCATCATCGATTTAATGTCTTAGTCTGCACAACTATCATTGAAACCGGTATTGATATTCCCACCGCTAATACCATTATTATCGATAGAGCCGATAAATTTGGCTTAGCGCAGTTACATCAATTACGTGGTCGTGTGGGTCGTTCGCACCATCAAGCTTATGCTTATTTACTAACCCCTGATGAAAAATTATTAACTGCTGATGCAGTAAAGCGTTTGGAAGCAATCGTTTCCTTGGAAGATTTAGGCGCAGGCTTTACTCTTGCAACCCATGATTTGGAAATCAGAGGTGCGGGAGAATTATTAGGTGAAGGTCAAAGTGGAAACATGCAAGCCATTGGTTTTAGTTTATTCATGGAAATGTTAGACCGCGCGGTCAATGACTTAAAAGCAGGTAAAACGCCTGAGTTATCAGCACCGCTTTATCAAGGACCAGAAATTGATTTACGCATCAGCGCAATTATTCCTGAAGAATATATCTATGATATTCATAATCGTTTGATTATGTACAAACGCATCTCCAATGCCCAATCGATGCAAGAGCTGCATGAGTTACAAGTCGAGTTAATTGATAGATTTGGTTTATTACCAACTCAGGTCAAACATTTATTATTAATCACGGAATTAAAATTAAAAGCACAAAAATTAGGAATACAAAAAATAAGTGCATCAGGTCAGCAAGGCAAATTAGAATTTAACGAAAAGCCAGAAATTGATCCGGGTGCTCTAATCAATTTAATTCAAGTTCATGCCAAACGCTATCAAATGGATGGTCCGCAAAAGTTAAAGTTTACTTTGGATAAGACCACTGCGGAAGAAAGAATTTTTGAGATCAGTTCTTTGTTGACTACTTTGGCCGGGAATTAATTCTGATGTTGGTTGGGGCTTGGTCCTACAATTATCGGGCTCAAGGCCCAACCAACAATCCTTAGCCAGTACCACCAACCGTTAACGCATCGATTTTCAAGGTTGGCTGACCTACACCAACCGGAACTGATTGTCCGTCTTTACCGCAGACACCTATTCCTCTATCCAAAGCCAAATCATTACCAATCATACTTATCTTTTTCATTACATCAGGCCCATTGCCTATCAAGGTTGCACCTTTTACAGGAGTTGTTACCTTACCGTTTTCAATCAAATAAGCTTCACTGGCAGAAAATACAAATTGTCCAGAAGTAATATCAACTTGCCCACCACCAAAATTAACCGCATACAAACCGCGTTCAACGGATTTGATAATTTCTTGTGGGTCGTATTTACCAGACAACATATAGGTGTTAGTCATTCGTGGCATAGGCACATGCGCATAGGATTCACGCCGGCAATTTCCAGTGGGTTGCATACCCATTAATTTGGCGTTTAATTTATCTTGCATGTAATTTACCAAGACCCCATTATCGATCAAAGTAGTACATTGAGACGGAGTACCTTCGTCATCAATGGTTAGAGAACCACGTCGGTCTTTTAAAGTTCCATCATCAACTACAGTAACACCTTCTGCTGCAACCTTTTGTCCCATACAGCCTGAAAAAGCCGACAAACCTTTACGATTAAAATCGCCTTCCAAACCATGTCCAACTGCCTCATGTAATAAAACTCCTGGCCAACCTGGGCCAAGTACTACGGGCATAGTTCCTGCTGGCGCAGGCTGAGCTTCAAGATTAATTAAAGCTTCACGCACAGCCTCACGCGCATAAGATAAAGCATTATCTTGCTCGGTAAAATAAGAATAAGCAAAACGGCCACCACCACCAGTACGAGCGGATTCGCGACGTCCTTGTTTATCTTCAACAATGACACTGACATGCACACTCACCAGAG
>JBAZRP010000129.1:0-7058 GCA_041662885.1 Legionella sp. | reverse complement strand
AGAAAGCTCGCTCCAACACCTGTATCAAGGTGGTCTATTAATAATTAATGAAGATTCCTTTCAAGATAAAGATTGGCAAAAAGCAGGCATTGAAAAAAGTTTTCTGGATAATTGCGCCGAACATTACCATATTGTCTCTTTCCCCTTAATTTCGCAAACCTTACTGGCTGTTAAAGATTTAGATTTAACCAAACCACAGGCAACAAAAACTAAAAATTTCTACGTACTGGGTCTGGTCTTATGGCTATTTGATTTACCCACGGCAACCTGCCAAGCATTTATTGCTAAGAAGTTTCATGCCAAACCGGATATTGCTAAAGCTAATGAAGCATCCTTATTAGCAGGGTACAATTATGCTATGACTTTAGAGCTGTCCCGACGCGAATACATGTTAGGCCAAACCAATAGAACACCCGGTGAATATCGGCAAATAACTGGTGTAGAAGCTTTAGGATTAGCGTTGGCCACTGTAACCACCCATACTCAAACACCAATGTTGGTTTCCGGATATCCCATAACACCGGCATCCTCAATTTTACATGAATGTGCGCGTTTAAGTGATTTTGGTATTCAGTTAATTCAGGCTGAAGATGAAATTGCTGCGATTTGTGCCTGTATTGGTGCCGCTTATGGTGGGCGTTTGGCTTTAACGTGTACCTCCGGCCCAGGCCTGGATTTAAAAAGTGAAAGTCTTGGTCTTGCGGTTGTTACAGAATTACCCCTGGTTTTGGTGGATGTACAAAGAGCCGGTGCTTCCACAGGCTTACCAACTAAAACCGGTCAAAGCGATTTACGACAAGCATTATACGGTCGCCATGGTGAAGCGCCTTTGCCTGTTTTGGCAGCTAGTACTGCTGCGGATTGTTTTAACACTATTATTGAAGCATTTAAAATTGCAATTAAATACATGACACCGGTCATAGTGTTATTAGATGCCTATTTGGCTAATGCGGCAGAACCTTGGGAACTACCGGATGTTTCTACCTTAGATATTCCCAAACCTGAATTTAATAAATTTGCAAAACCTTTTCAACGTGATGAATTTTTAAGCCGCAGTTGGAATTTGCCTGGTACTCCTGGATATATTTATCAATTGGGCGGATTGGAAAAACAAGGTGAAGAAGGGCGTGTAAGTTATGATGCCGAAAATCATCAAAACATGGTTCGCATTCGCGCTGAAAAAATTCAAGGTATCAATCGCGAATATTCGCCGACGTTGATTGAAGGTAATCCTATGGCTTCGATTTTATTAATTGGCTGGGGAAGTACTTACGGCAGTTTAAAATCTGCTGTGAGACAAGCCGAAGAATTGGGTTTGGCAATTGCTTATGTTCATTTGCGACATATTAATCCTTTGCCGCAAGATTTAGCGGGTATTTTAAAGAAATTTGATAAAATTTTAGTGGCTGAATTAAACTCAGGGCAATTATGTCAATTGTTAAGAGCAACCTATTTAGTGGATGCACAGTCTATTAGTCAATGTAATGGCCAGCCTTTTAGCGTGAATTATCTGGTTAATATTATTAAAGCGGAATCCAATTATGAACACAGTGTATAAGCGCGAGGACTTTACTAATGCAAACGAGGTACGATGGTGCCCTGGTTGCGGTGATTATGCTATTTTAGCAGCCATCCAAAAAGTAATGCCAGAATTGGGTTTGCCTCCTGAAAAGCATGTGTTTGTTTCAGGCATAGGCTGTGCCGGAAGACTGCCGTATTATATGAATACTTATGGGTTTCATACCATACACGGAAGAGCGACGGCTGTTGCAACTGGCTTAAAAAGTATGCGCGATGATTTGTCGGTATGGATAATTACGGGCGATGGTGATGCTTTGAGTATAGGTGGCAATCATTTAATTCATATTTTAAGACGCAATGTGAATGTGAACATTTTATTGTTCAACAATCAGGTATACGGTCTCACCAAGGGCCAATTTTCTCCAACTTCAAAATTAGGTCAGGTAACTAAAACTTCTCCTCAGGGTGTAAAAAACGAACCTATTAATCCGGTGAGTTTGGCACTAGCGGCAGGTGCTTCTTTTGTAGCGCGAGCTGTGGACAAAGACCCTGCGCATTTGGCAACAGTATTGAAACAAGCACATGCACATCAAGGGTGTTCATTTGTAGAAATTTATCAAGATTGTAATATCTTTAATAACGGTGCCTTTGATGATTTTGCGGTTAAAAATAATCGTGCTGAAAATACCATTGTCTTGGAGCAAGCTCAGCCACTAATTTTTGGCGCGGAAAAAGATAAGGCGCTCACACTGAAAGAAGATACCTTTACGCGCATTGCGGCTACTGAACCGAATTTATATCAGCATGACACCAGTAGTTTTATTGCTGCAATGCGTTTAAGTCAGCTGCATTTTCCAGACTTTCCTGTTCCATTAGGAGTGTATTACCAAAAGCCGCGCGAAATTTTTAGTTTGCAACAAGATGTGAAGAAAACAGTGGCTGATTTGCCCGCTCTTTTTAGAGCAAGAGCAAGCTGGAAGCAATAGCGGATTAGTAAGCGGACAATTCTGCCAAACGTTTGGCAACTACAAGTTGAATATTATCTCGTGATTGACGTGGAAAGGTTTGATAAATATCTAAGAAGTCTTCGCCAGTTAGAGTTAAAAAAGTACATGGAGTCTTGGTAGTTACACGTGCTGTTCTGCGTATATTTCTTAAAATAGCTATTTCCCCGAAAAAATCGCCTTTGCTCAGCAGGTTCACTCGCACCCAGCCTTTGGATGCGCTCTTTTTGGAAACTTCAACGGTTCCATCAACAATAAGATATAAAAAATCAGAGAGGTCATTTTGTTCAATGACAATTTCATCTGGAGCAACACTTCTGATATGGCAACGCCTAGCAACCAGATTTTGCTCGTGTATTCCAATGCCAGCAAAAATCGGAATATTACTTAACATTCGGAGTATATTCGCATCTTCTGTCATGATTTGTCCGTTTTAATTTTGTCCCTATTTTAAGTATAGACCAAATTGAAAAAGTTGAAGCTGACCTGATGCTATCCGCCAAAAGTAAAGGTATAAATGCTCAATCCGGGTTCATCTGAGATAATTTGCAGGTAGCCATTGGCAGTTTGCGTTTGTGAAACGACTTCAAAAATAGAATATTTATCCACCAGCACGCTGCTATCTTTAAGATCCTTACCCTTGTCAGATATTATTTGCTCGCCATTTAATAAAAAATTAACTTTTATCGGTTTGCTACTACCCATGACTATAAATACTTTACGCGCATTAAAATGAATTTTTAAAGAAGCTTTGGCTTGTTGAGCAACTATGCTGTCTGGTTTTACTAGCCATTTTCCTGCTAGAGCCCAAGCATTGATGGGAAGAGTTGTCGGGAATTCATAATTGCTTATTTTATCAGCAAATAATCCTGGGCTGTTATTGGATTGCGCTCGGGCAGAGCCCAAATAGGTTTCTGGGGTTTGGTATAAGGTGGTTGTTTTTGGCTCCTCTTTGGTATTGGTATTTAAGTCTTTAATACCTAATAAATAGCGGATATTGTTTTCAGTTACTGCATATTCGCCCTCACCAAAATGTCTATACACAACTCTACCGTTTTGATTAATTAAATAATGTGCAGGCCAAAAAATATTAAAATAATTGCTCCAGGTGTTAAAATGATTGTCTAAGGCAACCGGATATTTAATGCCGTCACGAAGGACTGCCTTTTGCACATTATATAAATCCTTTTCGAAATCAAATTCAGGTGTATGAATACCTATAATGACTAAACCCTTATCATGATAGCGTTGGTACCAGTCATTAAGGTAGGGCAGGGTGCGGATGCAATTAATGCAGGAGTAAGTCCAGAAATCAATTAAAACTACCTTGCCTCTCAATTGATTGATAGTTAAGGGTTCTGAATTAATCCAGGCATCAATACCTGCGATCGGTGGAGCAGGATAGGGAAACCAGCTGCCGTTAATTAAACCAGAACTGGTTTTAATTTCGGTTTGTGGGCCTATTGAGCCTGCGCTTTGATTTTCGAAATAAATCATAAAAACCACGCTGGCTATTATAATTGCACCTAAGAATTTTCTGACTGATTGGGTTTTTGTTTTAAAAAAACCAAAGCTATTCATTAAGGTTTTTCCATAGAATGCAATAAGTAGCATGGGAATGCCGGCACCTAGGGCAAAGGCTAATAAAACAAGGAAGCTAAAGCTGGTAGTTTTTTGCATTACGGTTTGGACGATAACTGAAGCCAGAATAGGGCCAGCGCAAGGTGTCCAGACTATGGCTATTAAAGCACCTAAAAACAAGCCATTAAAAAAGCCAGCCTCAGGTTTATTCGCAAAGGAAAATAAGTTGGCAAGTTTGGTAAGACCCTGAGTGAATTGGGTGATTTTTTCGGATAGGTAATCCGACATCATGATGAGTCCCAACGCGATGAGGATGACAAAAGAAATTTCACGTATTAGGTTGAGGTCGATGCCGGTGGACGCCACAAAAGATCGTGAAAAAAAGGCTATGATTGCGAAAAATAAAGTAAATCCGAGGATGATTCCTAAGGGTCGTTTTTTGGAACCGCTTAGGGAACCAGCTAGGAAAATCGGCAGTATTGGTAGTATGCAAGGGGAGAGGATAAGGGTGAAGCCTTCGGTGAAGCTTAGGAGGATGGTGATAATGTCTGATTTCATGGTGCAAACCTCCCCTCATCCGCCCTACGGGCACCTTCTCCCCCGAGGGGAGAAGGGAGCAGAGATGATTTAAGTCCTATAAAGCCCCCTTCTTCCCTCGGGGGAGAAGGGGGCAGAGATGATTTAAGTCCTATAAAGCCCCCTTCTTCCTTCGGGGGAGAAGGGTTGGGGATGAGGGGAGGGTTGGCACTGTGCCATCTTTAAAATCCCTAATCCGCCTAATCTCTACCAGAAAAAGCCCCAAGCAGATTCAACAAGCTGACAAACAAATTATATATCGATACAAACAAGCCAACAGTTGCAGAGATATAATTAGTTTCACCATTATGAACTACTTCACTGGTTTGAAACAAAATCAAGCCAGAAGAAATTAATACAAAAGCGGCTGAAATAATTAATTGCAGCGCTGGAATCGTGAAGAAAATAGAGGCAATCATAGCCAATAAAGCTACCATCACAGCTACAAATAAGAACCCACCTAAGAAACTAAAGTCTTTTCTAGTAGTTAGTACATAGGCTGATAAGGCAAAAAATATGACGCCAGTTCCGCCTAAGGCAGTAGCAATCAATTGTGGACCATTAGAAAAATGAGTCATGTACATGCTTAAGATTGGCCCGAGGGTGTAGCCCATAAAGCCAGTGAAAGCGAACACACTTAATAAACCCCAAGCGCTGTTTCTTAATGCTTGAGTAAGAAACATAAGACCGTATACGCCACCTATCATTAATAGCGGATTCATAGGGCGTGCGCCACTTGCATAAGCTAAATATGCCATGAAAGCACTAAACATAAAAGTCATGCTCAGCAGCAAATAGGTATTACGTAATACCTTATTCATTGACAGCACGGACTCACTACGCTGACTAATTACATTAATATCATTGCGGTTCATTGTATAGAACTCCTGTTGTTTATTTATTTAACTATAGCATATTTGGGGGGTTTTACCTAGATTTCAAGGGGGTTAAGTACTTGATTTTTTTTTAATGCTGTTTGTGGCACTATAGGACTGATTAACTGGTTGCAAGAGTATCTTTTATGGCGAAATGTGCATTAATTCAATTGGTTTCCTCAACTAATATTGTGGAAAATTTGCAGATAATTGAGGACTTGCTCTATAAGGCAAAGGATGAACAGGCTAAATTAGTGGTTTTACCTGAAAATTTTGCGTTTATGGGCAGAGTGGAAACTGATAAATTAAGCATTGCTGAGCATGATGGTCAAGGTCCGATTCAAGAAAAAATAAGCCAATTAGCTAAAGACTTAGGTCTTTGGATAGTTGCTGGAACACTACCGATTAAAACCCAAGGTACAAAAGTTCGAGCAAGCTGTATGGTTTATGACGACAAGGGGTCAAGAGTAGCTCGTTATGATAAAATTCATCTTTTTGATGTTATTGTTTCAGAAGAGGAAGCTCATAAAGAATCTGCAACCATTGAACACGGTACGAAGCTGCAAGTTTTTGATTCCCCTATAGGTCGAATTGGTTTAAGTATTTGTTATGATCTGCGCTTTTCTGAACTATACTATAAGTTATTAGATAAAGGCGCTCAGATTTTTACCGTACCTTCGGCATTTACTGCAGTTACAGGCCTTGCTCATTGGGAAGTTTTATTAAGAGCCAGGGCCATAGAAAATTTATCGTATGTGTTAGCGCCCAATCAAGGTGGTCATCATGAAAATGGAAGACGTACCTTTGGCCATAGCATGATTATAGACCCTTGGGGTAAGGTACTTGCAGAGAAAGATTCAGGTGCTGGTATAATAACAACAGAAATAGATTTGGGATTTTTGCAGCAGTTGCGGCATAGATTTCCTAGTGTTAAACACCATAAATTGGTTTAATTTTAAAGGTATTACTTATGACTCAATCCTTAGCGATTGCAAAACAAATTTTACTCACTCCCGCCTCTTTGGATGAAAGTGGTATTGAAAAATTATTTAAAACCATGATGAATCATCATATCGATTATGCTGATTTGTATTTTCAAAGCTGTACTTATGAGTCCTGGTATTTAGAAGATTCGGAAGTCAAAAGCGGTAGCTATTCTCTGGATAAAGGTGTGGGAATTCGTGCTGTTAGTGAGGATAAAACCGGTTTTGCTTATTGCGATGAAATTTTATTACCTTCTATGTTACGTGCAGCGGATGCAGCGCGATCTATTGCGTTAGCTGGAACAAAAGATGTGCGCGCTATTCAAGTACCTAATACAGCAGTTGCCCGTTATGAAGGTTTGAATCCTATTGAAGGCATGAGTAAGTTGGAAAAAATTGCCTTATTAGAAGCTATTGATAAAGAAGCGCGTTCTATTGATCCACGAGTAATTCAAGTGAATGCATCTTTAAGCGGTTGTTATGAAGTGGTAATGATTGCCGATATGCACGGCAAAATG
>JBAZRP010000128.1:0-7324 GCA_041662885.1 Legionella sp. | reverse complement strand
ATTTTGGCAAACAGCAAAAAAGGTACTTTATATATTGGTTCAACATCTGATTTAATCAAACGAGTCTGGGAGCATAAAAATAAAGTTGTTCCTGGGTATACCGCCACGTACAATGTTCATATGTTGGTCTATTATGAAATTCATGCAACCTATGTTGAAGCTGCTAGACGTGAAAAAAGATTCAAGAATTGGTGTCGACAATGGAAGATAAATTTGATTGAAACTTTAAACCCAGAATGGTGCGATTTATATGAAGACATTTGCCGTTGATTAGATCGTATGGATACCGCGGACAAGCCGCGGTACGTAGGCGGTGAAGATGAATTGTAAACGCCCCTTAGTTTCATAATATTGCTTGTCTATAATCTAATCTGTAAATTAATAAGAAAAACTTTATCTGATTGAGTGGGACTAGTAAAGATCCATTGGTTTATGTATCCAGCGTATAAGCTGATGAAGGCTGACTTTTTTGGTTTCAAACTATCTTGCAAAAAAGTCAGGCCTAGAGAATAGTTAGTTATTAATTTGTAAAACTTGCAATAGTGTTGAATGTAGCTAATCTGCTCTCAGCAGCTTCTGCATATATTTTGGCTATTGCAACTGTGCGATCGATTTCCAGTTGGGCGAGTTTAGCTTCGCATTCTTTAACTGTTTTTGCTCTGTTATATAAAGAATTTGGATTATCCGAAATGTCTTTTGTATGCATTGCAATTTGAGCTTCAAACCACGCCTTTAGCTTTGGATTGTTCTCAGTTAACAAGGTGCGTGGTCTAGTGCCATCACTTAAATAAAATGTTGGATTAGCACCAGCTTTATCCAAACGGTCAAACAAGTCAGGATCATCTGTTTTGATTGCATGACGAATGGTGGTATCACGAATTATATTCATGATTTGTTTATAATTCTCTGCACGCTCTTTAAACTTTATAGTTGCTTCAGAGTTTGAGTTTTCACTTAATTTTGAAGAATAAGCCATATTCGATGCTTCATAGATGGTTTTTGCAGTTTCATATGTTAATTTTTTCCCATCATAAATAAATTTTTGATTGTCAATAACCATTTGTAGGATGTTATGATTACCAAATCTAATAATAGCTTTGATATTGGATCCGCATCCTGAAGAAAAACCAATATCAAAATTTGGGTGATTTATTAGATAACCTATAAATTCTAAAGAAGGTTTTTTAGCGGATAATGCATTTAATAATTGTGAGTCGCCCTCCTCATCAGTCACACTTATTAAATCTTCTTCAGGGTATTTTATATAGACCTTCATAGCTAACTCATAATTTTCTTTAGCTAAAGCAAGCAACAACTCATCTTGTGGTGACAGCATAAATTCTCCTATTAAAAGATTGGATTCAAATTTGACCATTATATCAAGATTTTGAGTTATTTGAAGCTATTGGGTAAATTGGGATTTATTAGTATAACATTTGCTCACATTTGATTTTGAATTGAATTTTGATTAATGAATGCTGTAATTTCATTTTTTGGCTCGCTTAAAATATCATAATTCTCTTTGTTTTCATTAGTTAAAAGATTATTTAAATTTGCATGTAGTGAATTTAGACTTCCAAAATCTGGCTCATTCCCTAATAGTTGCTCTATATTTTGAATTGATTGATTCATCAAATCAACGTCATTGGGTTCTGCAGTTTTTAATAGTTTTTTTATATTTTTTGTTATAAACCTCAAACTATCTTCAATATTAGAAATATCAATAGGTTGTTGTAATTGAGCCTTTTCCTTTTTTTCACCATTTTCCCTCACATCCTGAACAGCTTCTTTTATACTTTTTTGTGTTAAGAGTATTTCAAGTGCACCTTTTTCATCTTTCCTATTAGGTAATACTTGAGGATTAAACGAAGGTTGGTGTTCAACAACAGGAGCAAAAGCCGCCATATTATATGGAGACACAAAAGGCATTGGTGGAGGAGTTAAATTACCAATGTTTACCTGCATACTTATATTTTCTGAGATTGTCTTTTTGTTATCCACCAAGGGCTGCGTGCTTGTAGAGCCATTAATTTTCTCGTCGGGTTCTTGTACTTTTCCCAGTATATTAGTATCGTTAATTTTCTCGGAGGGCTTAACTGATGTTTGATCAATATTATCGCTTGAAATACCAAGGGAGCTCACTATTAATTCTTTAAATTCACCAGCCTCCTTCTTAAACGATTCAAATGCTTGAATTGATGTTTTTGTAAGAGACTTAACGTTACCAATAATCCTCTCTATTTCAATAATATCATCATGACACTCTTTTAATATACGTTGCATTACATGATGCTCATTTGCTTTAAAAAATGATTCCTTATGCATATTTAAATTTAATACTTTTGCTCTTAAGGAATCCTCTGTATTCCCCTCTGGTACTATATCCAGGTTTGATGCAATGAAAATTAAACTTTCCAGCCTAGAATTAACATCTTCCCTCGCCAAAAGCCGTGCATTTTCACAATATGAGTTCACTTCAAGCATGGTTTGATCGTATGAGATTTGTGTGGTTCTAATTTGATTATTTACCTCATTAACTATTATGTTCTTATCAGTATCATAAAGTTGATCAATCATATCTTTCACAACTATATCTTGAACTTCTTTATCAACTTTGTTATGTATTTCATTAATTGCCTTGTCAATTTCATCATAGAACATTTTAGCAGCAGTTTTTAGTTTCTCTGCGACAGGCACATTATTTGGCCCAACTGAATTTAAAGCAGCTAAGGCCTCATCGAAATCGCGTTTTAACCCTATTAAACGCCTTTTCTGATCTTCGATATTAGTGTCAATAAGATATTGTGGTGGCGCATTCGCTGGTTGTGGAACTGTTATATGAGTTACCATATTGTTGTAGGTATTTAGTCTAACATTGGCAGCATTAGCATATATATTTGCCTGTATGATTTTGTGTTCATATGTAATACGTATAATTTCTTGCTCATAATGGTACACATGATGTATAGGAGCTAAGGCTGGGTTAGGGTGTGTCAAAACATATAAGGCAGCAATGTCAGTGTATCCAGTAGGGATATTGCTTGCATTTGTTGTGGTACTGGATTTTGAACTTTGCAGAACTTGTTCTGTCTTTTTTTGTTGTTCCTGTTGTTCTTCTTCATATTGCTTTTCAAGAAATCTAATCCATTTGGATCTTAGTCCTGGTTCATTAAATAGTAATGAAAGTAAATAATATTGATTGGTAACTTTTAATCTAAATATCAGATCCTTGCATGCCTCTAAAAAATCGTTATATTCTTCTTTATTTTCAAGATCAATGTCTCGTAAAGCTTTAGTGGCATGATTTATATCACGAATTGCTTTGGCCAAAGCCTTTAAATGAGGCGTCTCTTCAAGTTCTTTCAGAGAAAACGGCTCCCCAAAGTAATGCGATTGAGGCACTAACTGCATTTGGACTTGTAACATTGTAGTAGACATTATTTAATAACCCTTCCATGTTTATTATATAGTTTAGAACAAATTGGCGAATACTCAAGTTTTGCTCGATCTGATTAAAATAAATCAGTTAATAATATGGCATTAACACCTATATTTCTCGGCTTGTCTGGGATTCGTGCTTTAGTAGAGATTCCTAAATGCCGGGGAATACTGCGGCCTTAGAACGTCGCAGTGCAGGGTGTGGGCATTCGGTTATTTGCGCAAGTAAGATTTCACTGTATATTAAAATCATATAAATCAATAGTTTACGCATTTTATGTAAAATAAATAACCATGGTCTATAATTAACAGTGTCAAGTTATTAAGTTTCAATAAAGACTTAAGAGATTATTATGCAAACTTTAATTGAAGAATTAACCAAAACTGTTAATGATTTCCGATATAGAATTTATAAAAGTATGGATATAGACGTTACTGAACTAGATAGATTAGGTATGACAGTGGCGTGTAGTATAAAAGTGCTTGAAGAGGAACCCAATTTAGTCAAGTATCAAAAAAAAGAACTCCACTCCTATTTGAACTTATTAATCACTATTGTCAATGACAGCTCAAAACATTTGGAAGTAATGAAACCACGACAATTTGAAACCTTTTATGACAATATTGATTTTTTCGTAAAATTTCTAAGCACATATCCTGATTATTATGTATCAAATACACATCCAGATACAGTTTTCAACATGAGGGAGATATTCTCGGAATGCAATAAAATTCTTCGAGAATTGCAGGATAAAATTATGGAGTGCGAATCATTTGACTTTGCTTTGGAGCAACTTGAAAAAAATAAACAAATTATATGGGGTATTCTTTTGAAGTTTAACAAGCTGCCTTTACCCGGCCCTGATATCACCAGGTTCATTGCTAACAGGGATTCTAAGGTAAAATCATACATAGATATCCCAATTCAGGTATTCAAAACTTGGGAAAAACACGAGCGAACTTTATCAAACTTATCGTTACAGTGCCTACATAATGAGATGGTACAGGCGCGAATACGACATTAAACCGCCAGTGAACAAAGCCACAAAAGACAATGTAAGATTAGGGTGTGTTAACAATGCATCTTTTCAGGGACAAGCTGCGGGACGTAGGCTTTGTAAAGTAAGCGTGGTGGTGGAGATGAATTGTAAACGCACCTTAATTTCATAATATTGCTTGTCTATAATCTAATCTGTAAATTAATAAGAAAAACTTTATCTGATTGAGTTGGGCTAGTAAAGATCCATTGGTTCATGTAGCCGGCGCTTAGGCTTGTGGATGCTGATATTTGTTGGCTTATTCCGAAATATAAACGGTTTTGATCCCATGTGTTCGTGTTTATCCATTGAACTTGATTGAGATTCAGCATTATTTCATTGCTTAAGTCTAACGATATGATTTCAGTTACTGGGAAGTTAAACCAAATACGCTCACGGAATCGGTTTTCCCAGTCTGGGAAATCAAAGGATTTTCTTTGTTCCAAACGGGTTCTTGATCTTATTTCAAATTTTGCAAATGGATGTTGCCAGACTAGTTGCTCCCAGAAACGGTATTCAATTAAATCTGTGGGTTCGGCATCTTGTGAGGTTGTGGTTAAGGCTTGTCCTAGCCAAAATTGCCATTCACTGCTTATTTGATAGCCACCGCTGCCATTGATTAAAAATTGATTGAATAAAGTGGATGTAGATCGTAAGCGAAGCTGGGGTTCTAAAGTATATAAAAAATTATCGTAGTTTCCATTTAAAGTAAGTAGTGACCAAAATTTAGTGGTTGAGGCAGTGCTGATGTTTCCAAAAAGGTAGAGGGTGAACAGAACCAGAATCTGTTGTAAATACTTTTTTCTATGTCCCGTAGGACATAGGCTTGGGAAAAGTAAATTAGTTATTCTTTGCATGGGGAAGGGCCCCTAATTACTATTTCATTAGTATATCCAATTTAAGCTTAAACTGTATCTGAATAAATTGATAAATCTTGGTACTGGATGAAAAATGGTACAAAGCAATTCGTGCCGGTGCCCGGATTAGTTGCTAGGGCACGTTAGGCGGCGCTGTATTATTTACCTGAATATTGGTTATAGTCGCTGCAATCTGTGGTGGGAGATAGAAAAATGTTTGTGGATTTATAACTAAAGGAATATGCATGTTTTGTGCAGTAGGGAAGGTTGTTAATGACGCTGTTCCCGCAGGTAGTGCTTGAGGGAGCTGAAATGTATCGGTTTCAGCTTGTTGTATTTTGTTTTGAATGGATTGCTGGCTCCAATTAGCTATATAGGAGAGCGATTGATAATGAACCTCAACTTCATGCCCCAAATATAAATTTGTATTTGCCTGTGCTTGTTTGATGATAGTAGGCTCTGCTTCGTCATTTCTTAGGATAACGATGTTGACATTAAAGCATCGTGAAAATGCTAATATTACAAGATGATCCACCCACGCGCCGTCCTTTTCTATTGCATTCAAATATTCTTCTGCATCTTCCTCAATAAAATCTATGAATTGATCGAAATTTTGACTCATGAAATTAACGGTTTGGGCTCTTAGTTGGCTAACAGTAAAATTAGCGGTAGTTAAAGAATGTAACTTAAATTGCTCTAAACATGCTGAAAAAAAGCAATTACCATCTTCTGGTACATTTGTGCAAACAAACCCCCATTTTCTGGCTTCCTTTTGCAAGCTGTCTTTTGATCGAATGTGTTGTAGATTTTGGTGCGCGCTTGTCAACCAGCTTATTTTATCTGCTAAATTATCAGAAAGTTTACCACAATAGAGTACTGCTTTGATACCCATTGCAATTGCTTCTGTATAATTATTCTCTTGTAAATAATTATCACTAAGTGAATGCAGTGAATCTAAGTACACACTGTGATCTCTTTTGTTTTTATGTCTAATTTGCTCCACGCAGCGGATTACTTCTTTATATATTTTTATGCTGTTGGATGGGGTGATTTTTTCCCCATTAAGGCTCAAAGTAACCAGACGTCTATCAATGTGTCCACGAAACATTGGGTCAAATTTGCTCGCATTCTTTGAATGGATGAAAGCAGGATGCGTTGTCAGGGCATTGATTGTAGTTGGCGAGTCGGCTAGGGCAGCCCAGTATATTGCTGTATTACCTCGGGTATCGCATTCACGTATTCGACTTGGTTTAAATCGTAGTAAATTATGAATTTCATCAATCTGACCCGTTAAAGCAGCGACATGTAGACGGGTAGTGCCATCACCAAATTGTTCAATTATGTGGTTTTGCGGGTTAATTACATACTCAAGTACTTCAGTTTTATTTTGCTGCGCCCAAAAAAGGAGATTATATCGGCGATGACTGGCATTTAAATCAACTTTAGCTTCTTCAATTAAATATTCAAGCGTTTCTAGGCTTCCTGATTGTGCAGCATAATCAACAGGTCGATTTGAGGTAATTGTATGGTGATCATTTACATTGAATTTTTTTTCTTCGATTAGTTGTTTTACTAATTTCAAACCATGTACATTTGCTGCTGCGTCGTGTAGTTCATTAGCCATTTATAGATTCCAGATGTATCGAGTAAAATTATGCCTCCATGTCTCATTTAGCAATCCTTTGTGCAGACTGGATTGTATATATTAATCAGTCTGCAGGCAATAATATAGAAAACTAAGAAGAATAGGGGCTGTTGACAATTCATCTTTTCAAGCTCGACGTCCCGCGGCTTGTCCGCGGGATCCAGGAAATTTGAATAAGTCAGAGACTGGTTGTATCAATCAAGATCTAACTGGATCCCGCGGACAAGCCCTGAGAGATCTTCGCAAATTTTAACCATAGTGATAGATCTCTCTTTGATTTTCCTCACCTAATTTGTATAACGATCTCAATGTCCGCTCAAACTCTTCTTGGGTAAGAGTTAATTTTC
>JBAZRP010000127.1:0-7887 GCA_041662885.1 Legionella sp. | reverse complement strand
GGGGACGTAGAAAATTGAATTGTAAACACGCCCTAGCTAAATAAAAATATTTATACACATGTTTGTCAATAAAATTACCAGACGGCCTTAATTAAAGAAAGACAAGATTAGAGATGTGACATTATGACTTGTCAACACACCCAAACTCTTGAATATATTTTTTTATTCAATATGATATAATAGAACAATTGAACGATAATAGGGATGGTTATGAACAAAAATAATAATATAGAAACACCAAGTGCAAAGGATGCGCAAAAAATCCCGCTTATAAAATTAAAACCCTATACAGCGCCTAAATTATCACTTATTAATGAATTGGACATTGAGTCTGGTGGACAGAATATGAATGAGTCATTGGGCACAGGAAATATGAGCTAATAAGGCTGTTGCACGATGCATTCTCATGCAGTGTATAGTAGAATCAACTAGCTGTTTATTAAATTGATATTGCTTTAACTGTCTGTTGTTGGCCCTGGGTTTTCCAAGGCTCACAACAGGGTTCGGTTTATTTAAGTACTACAAGTAATAAGACCGCGTTGTTTTAAATCCTCTTCTATGTAATCCGTCAACTTCGCTATTTGGTGGATTCCTTTAGGTCGCGTAATCTCGACTACTGTTATGCGTTCGGCTAGAGAGGAACATTGAATTTTATGATTCAGCTCCATAGCTAAACCTTGTACATAATACTGCCGATAGGTTTGGGTTCTTAATGGGATGTATTTTTCAAAACCAGTGAGATTTTTGTGTGTGATCACATCCTCATCATTAGTATTTAAAATGTAAACGAGTTTTAGAGGGAGGGGCTTAGAACAAAAATCTGTTGCCAAAGGAACAGCGAATTTATTCATATCTGGTCGAATTTTTCGTAATGAATCTGTTTCAATAGATAATTGTTTGGCAGCATCAGCCCAAAGCTTAATTTGTGGAAAGCTAGGCACTATCTCTGCGTCTGCATTAATAGCACAGACATCATCTGCTAAAATAGGGTAGCCTCGTTGCGCTAAACTCCCTGCTAAGGTAGATTTGCCAGCTCCTGAAAAACCAGTAATAGAAAAAGCATAAGGACCAATACCTATTGCATTACCATGCAGAACAAAGAATCCTCGCTGCATCAATAAAGCACCAAAACAGGAGCCTAAGAGAAAAATTCGTACCAATATTTCATCTGCATTATCAGCAGGGTCAACAATTATTTCACTGCCATTAAGAACCAGATAACGGGCAACTTCTGGTATATTCAGCCAAAAAGTATTTTTTTTAGCTTGAAATGAAGGCGCTGTTCTAATTGGATTTTCAATCCCTTCTGCAGAAACAGCTCCCAATCGAACGCTAACATCAGTTTTATCGTGATCAAAGCTTAACGGTAAAAGCTCAGGGAAAAAAAGTTCAGACGAAAGATTAAGCTGGAACACTTTATATTGAAGACTCATTTGTATATTGTAACTCCTTTGAAAGTCTTTATAATCTTTACCTAGATCCTTAAGAAAGGACAGGACCGATGAAACTTACAACTTTTTTGTTAATGCCTATTCAGGATAAGGCCACATTTTTCATTAATTTTTTTCTATGCGGCATTGCACGAGCATTAATAAATCTGTTTGGATACAAAAAACTTTATCCTTACTTTGGCTACCAATGTCGCATGCTCAATGCATCAACCCTAATTTCAAAACAACAAATGGAACAGTCCATTCGCATTCGTCGTTCTATTCGTTTGGCTGCACGGTACACACCCTGGAATTCAAATTGTCTTACTAAGGCCATGGTCGCAGCACTTTGGTGTAATTATTACAAGATACCATATCTATTTTTTATCGGGATTGCAAAAAAATCGGAAAAACCATTGGGACAAGATGCACATGCCTGGGTTACAAGTGGTTCTATAGCCATTACCGGTGAACATAGTTTTAATTCTTATCAGGTTATTTCAACATACTCTAATAGCACAGTCTTTAAGGATATAACATGCACGAAATAAATCAAACAGAGCGTTTTACTATAAATCCAGAGATTATGTACACTTTTATTGATCAGGAAACAATTATTATTAGCACTATAGATGATAAAATGTTTGGTTTAAACGAATTGGCCACCGAGTTATTAAAACAGATGGAAGACAGTGCTGTATCAATACACGATCTTGTTAATTATGTTTTAAACCATTATGAAGTTAGTGAAGAACAGTGCCGCGAGGATGTCACAACTATTATGGAATCTTTGGTAGCGGATCAGTTAATTATTTCTCAAGTCAACCCTGCACATCATCCCGAATAGAGATAAGGTTGGGGATAACGTGCGTTTTATATTTCATTTAAGCATATAGCGGAATAAATCCACATGAAACTTATTGTCTGGCGTCAATATGCCTTTCTTCAGTAAATGATCATGAATATGTGTATGAGGCAAGTCTGTTAACAAACTTGCCAATTGTCCCTGGGAATATAAATTGTTGCTTTTTGGCAGGGTCCCTGGAAGAATCTCGCCACATTTTTTGTGCGTGTTGTACAAACCAGACGGAAGGTGATTTGCCAAATAACGACGCATGAGTAAGCGGTTTTGACCTTGCCTTCGCTTTTGGTTGCTGGGTAGGGAAAAACAAAATTCTACTAAAGGCGGGTATAATAAAGGGTACTGATAAGTAAAGCCCATATTACGCGCCACTATGGCGCTGTATTCAATGCGCATGCGTACATGATAGCTTAAATTTCCTTGCAACTTATCGTATTCTTTTTCTTGTAATGAACGATAGGGTTTATAAATCAAGCGTGTTTTTTTATTGTCTTGTAGTGACGCGTGGGATTGAATAAGTTGTAAAGCAAGAAGTAATTGCGGTTGACTGAATGCTAGTGTTTTTAATCCGCGCCGTATGATTGATTCTTTTTTATTAATCAATTTTAATTCGTTCCATAAAGCTTTATATCCAATTTCAGCTCCGTAGGTGCGCAAGGACGCATGTGATGACACACATTCATCACCACCAAAACCAGACAAGAGTATCTGACAGCCTTTTTGTTTGATTGCCTGATGAATGTTGTTCGCAAACATAAAAAATGTATAAGGAGCTCCACCAGCAAACCAAAGCTTGTATTGGTTTAAGACTGTAGCAATATCGAAAGTATCAGCATCTACGTAATGAATTGGATAATCGCTTTTAATTTCCTGAAGTAGGCTATCACCATAATGTCGTTCTTCAGTGTTGTCACCTACATGCATAAATAATTGCGTTGTTTTTTTCTGTGCGTGCAAGGCGGTGAGTAGTACCGATGAATCAATGCCGCCACTAAATTCTAACGCAGTCTTAGTAGGTGCTTGCTCACAAGATACTGCTAGTGCTTCTTGTAACAAAAAGGAAAAATGCGCATCATAGTCAGCATCACAGGCATAGCGAATCCTGGATGTTCCTGGTTTTAAGGACCAGTATGGATGATGTTGGACTTTTGCTTTGTGTGCAAATCGTATGCTTATTATTTCACCTGGAGTTACACGAAAGACATGTTCGTATAAGGTTTGATCGCTATATTGAGCGCTACTATTGCACATATCCGTCATAATTTTGATAATTTCTTGTCTGTCTTGGGTTGGATTTTTTAGATGCACCAAAACATCAGGAAGATTAGAACCAAAACATAGTCGAAATTGATCCTTGGAGATTAGTGAATAATAAAATGGCTCCATCCCAAAATGATCTCGGACAAGAAAATACTCATTAGTAACTGTATGAATGATGAGGCAAGCAAAAGGTTTATAGTAACTACTAAAGCCAATTTTGAGAGGATCGCCTTTAGCAATCAGGGCCAGCTGTTGTTTGAGGAAATCAATAAATACAGGGTCAGGTGAGTAGACAACATAATGCTGCCAGATCTCTTTATGCCATTTACTGGCATTAATAGAAACATCACTTTGGTGCACTTGAATTTGCCTCGCAGCACTGTAATATAAAAGTTGTTATCCTAAAGGGATAATAGTAGCATAGCATCTAATAGTTACCTAGCTTGAGTGTAAGTTCGTGCAACTTAATGATGAATTTAAATACCTTATCCAAACTTTGCAAACAAACCCTGCTAAGATAAGTTATGCCATCAATCACACTATTGATTGGGATTTATTGTTTCAATTAATCGTTCGTCATCGTGTATGGCATCAAGTATATGCAGCACTTACTTCCGGACATGAAGAAGTACCTCAGCCATTCCATGATCGCTTAGGCCAACTGTGTCGCCAAGATACTGCTCGTACTCTAATGACTGCGGCAGAAATCAAGCGTATTGCAACAGCACTTATGAATGAGAGCATTTATCATTGTTTTATAAAAGGCATTATGCTTAATGTCCAAATTTATCCATCACTAGCATCAAGACCATGCAAGGATATTGATCTATGGGTTGATCTTAAAGATTTGACCCAGGCTCAATTTGTATTTGAGTCATTGGGGTATGTACAGAAAAAACCGTCTTATAAATTGGAAGGTTTTCAAAAACAGTATTATTTGGAACACAAGCGCGATATTGCACTTTATCATGAAGAAAAAAAAATCTGGGTGGAGTTGCATTTTAAATTAGAATATTTTGGAAACCTGTTTTTTCCACCCACCCCACAAATAACAAAAGCAGTCACACTTTTTAATTGCCAGCCATTAACCCTAAAGGACGATTACCACCTGCTTTATTTAATGTTGCACGCATCAAAACATGCCTGGATGCGTTTACGTTGGTTAAATGATATCGTTTTGTATATCAAAAGTGGCCAATGTGATTTGGTGCAGGTGATGGATTTAGCTAAAGTGATTAAATGTGAGCATATTGTTGAACAAAGTCTGCTTTTGGTGCAAACTAATTTTGGTCAAAATGATGCAAGCTTATCGCAACTTATCCAAAACCCAAGTAAACGGGCACTAAAATTAGCGTGTACCGCACAATCATTCATTGAAGCTGATTATGAATTAACCGCTGAATACCCTATTTACCATAAAATGTTCTTCAAGTACCGTTGGTATTTTGCCGCTCAAATACCTGCTAAAAATAAGCTGCGGGTTGTTATGAATGATTTTTTTAAAATTGACAAAATTTTTCCCTATGTGCGATTTTCTAATAAATGTTCGTTTATGTATTACCTAGTGTATCCATTGTGGATTCTGAAATCGTTTGTTATCCGCGACTCATAATTCTGGAGAAATCATGTTGTCAACAGCGGGATTCAAAAAATCCAATACGCATCAGATCTTAAGTCTTTTGATGGATGTTTTTAAATTTGATCGGATTAAAATGCTGTCTGCATTATTATTAATGCTGCTTAGCAGTATCAGCTCTGGAATCAGTTTGTTATTGATTATTCCTTTATTACATACGATAGGATTTTCACTTGATCATGCTGAAATGGATGGCATCAGTAAAGGGATATCCTGGTTATTTTACAACATCCACCTACCGCTCAATTTATTTAGTGTTTTAATGAGTTATATTTTTATAATAAGTTTGATTGCTGTAATCGTCTATATGGAACAATCAATTTGTTCCAAACTACAAGAAGGGTATACGCATCATTTACGTAATCGCCTGTATCGTTCCATAATACACAGTAACTGGGTTTTTTTCTTACACCATAAAAAGGCACACCTATTAAATAACCTCTGTACGCAAATGCAAACCATCAGTGCTGCAAATTTTCATTTGTTACACTTAGTCAATAATGTCGTTTTGCTTTGTGTTTATACCGTACTGGCACTTTTATTATCATGGAAGATGAGTTTAGTCGCTATCTTGTCGGCCATTTTACTGTTAAGTATTTTGAAACCCTTGCATAGACTCACTTCAATTGCAGGCCACAATCATTTACAGCACAATCAAACAATTTTTGTAACAATTTCTGAACAACTAAACATTTTGAAAATGATAAAGTTATCAGGATTTGAGGAAAAGTTTATTCGACAAACACAACAACTGAGCGCTGCTTTACAACAACAAAATCAACAGCAAATTCGGGTGCTGGCTGCTACTAAATTACTCTATTCAGTAAGTTCAGTTGTCTTATTTAGCATTTTAATATATTTAGCGTTCGCAGTACTGGTTATTCCTTTATCAAACTTAATGTTATTACTAATAGTTTTCTCACGCATATTGCCTCGGGTATCGAGTATGCAACAAAACTATCAAAGAATTATTCATCAATTGCCAGCTTATAATGAGGTGCAAGGTTTAATGCAAAATGCTCTTGAGCATCAAGAAGGCCTATATGAAAGGGCAGATGACAAGCTAGAATTTAATGATGCTATTACTTTAAAGAATGTAAGTTTTTATTATCAAAAAAATCTACCGCCTATTATTCAAAGGCATTCTGTATCCATCAAAAAAAATACGACTACTGCACTTATCGGGCCCTCCGGCGTAGGCAAATCCACACTCGCGGATTTAATTGTTGGTCTCTTAGAGCCTACATCAGGAAGTATTTTCATCGATAGCAGTGAATTAACGCGTCACAATAAATTAGCCTGGCGCAGAAAAATAGGATACGTAACGCAAGAGAGTATTTTAATTAGCGCATCGGTACGTTGTAATTTACAGTTATTTTGCGAGGAAAAATCGGATCAGGAATTATGGTCAGCTTTAAGGTCTGCAGCTGCTGCAGAATTTGTTGCTGAACTTGAAGACGGATTAGACACTATCATTGGAGAGAGCGGCATAAACTTATCTGGGGGTGAAACGCAACGCATTGCCCTGGCCCGTACTTTACTAACAAAGCCAGAATTACTAGTACTTGACGAATCCACAAACTCTTTGGATAAAAAAAATGTATTATGGATTCAGCAAGCACTAAAACAGTTACAGGGCACTATCACTATTCTTATTATTTCGCATCAAATAGATATGAGTGATTTTGCAGATCAGAAGATTGTGTTAGACATTAATAATATAAAGGAAAATACCTCCTGCAATTTATTGACAGCGTACTAGTTCTATTAATAGAATCCTACAGAATCAATGTCTGGCTCTAAAAGGAATTAGCTAATGCAGAACATAAATGAAACTCATAATCTCACTTTGGACAAAAATCAATATTTAATATTAAATAATCAACGACAAGTACATCCAGGAATTGGTTTATTGGGAATTTTCGAAGTTCTATATAAAAAACGTAGGTTTATAATCACTAGTACATTCATATTTACCCTTATAGCAATGCTTTATAGTTTGACAATAGTGCCGGTATACCAGGTAAAATCCTCTTTAGCTCAGCCCAACCAAGATCAAATTCAGGCCCTGTACCTTAACACGAACAGTTCTTTAACGAGTGCCCAGTTATTCGCCGTATTTTTAAAAAGTTTAACTAAAAAAAGTAATTATATTGAATTTCTACAAGTTAGTGGTTTGCTCGATGAAGCTATGAAAGAAATCAAAAATCCCACTGCTAAAGACAGACTGGCTGTGTTAAAAAGACTGGCCAAAAATTATGATGTTATGATAGTAAACCATTTTATGAACGATCCCAAAGATGCATTTAAAGACAGTAGTCTCGAGGCAGAACTAGTAACCAGGTCAAGGAAATTTGATGCAAACGGTAGTGAAAATTTAGCGTATATCGAATTTACCAATAAAAAACTGTTAGATAGTCTTTCTATAGGAGAAAGAAGTGTTGCCAAAGCAAGAATGATCTATTTAAATAAGTGGATCAACTTAAGGGACAAAGAATTATTAGTGCAACGCAAAAATGAAATTAAGCGTTTATATGATAAGCAATCTTTAACAATAGCCGAAATAAAGAACAAAATAATTGCTCTTAATCAAAAAGATGAACGTGACCGTACTACGAACTTGCAAGAATTAAACAATGCTTTAAAGATAGCTGAAAAATTGGGAATTACTGACTATAATGCCTCTGTAAATGTAAAAA
>JBAZRP010000126.1:5852-7903 GCA_041662885.1 Legionella sp. | reverse complement strand
ATAAATCCAGAACCGACTGGATCCCGCGGACAAGCCGCGGGACGTAGAAAATTAAATTGTAAACACGCCCTATGGATTTAGAATTATCGTAGCTAATTGTCCATCGGCTTCACTCTTTAGGAACATCATAGTTTAATAATATCCCGGCACATTGCGTGTGTTACTAGTACCGTTGTCACCCCAACAATAGGCTGCTGCAGTAAAATAAGTACACCAACTACGCGTATTTGATTGCATATTATTATTTGGTTCCGGTTCCGCTACTGCAGTAGCTACTAACGTGCTCTCTGCTACATTACTCTGACTTTCTATAACAGCCGCTCCTGCTTGTATTTCTTTATTCATTTTTAGAAGTTGTCTTAAAGGAGTGTGAATTGTTTGTTGCAAACGCACCGCATATTGCTCAGGATCTTTTGGCATGTGGCCGTTTGCAATTTCTGCTAGTGCAAAAGCAATTCTGCCTTGTCGTTCTTCTTCATCATAAACAGGCATTGCACGATCGATTCTGTATTCAGGTTTAGTAATTTCATAAACATCAAGCAAAATTATACCGCGATGTTTTGGGGGAAGTGGTGGTTGCAGAAGTGGCTCTGAAATCTCTCTAATTTTTTCCCATTGTTGTACATCATGAATAAGAGCAAGGCCATGGATAATATATTGATCCTGAATATTAAATTGTTCTATATACGCCAACAATGCCTGATAACAGCTTTTAGGCGTGTTAATAAGGGCGCTCAGAACATATTTATCATTTATTTGCTTTTTCGCTATAAAAGATGCTAATTCTTCCCATTCGTCAGGATCTACAGAGGCAAATTTATTTATCATAGTTGGATTGGTAAATCCTAAACCTTTAATGGTTGCCATAAATCGAGGCCAATTATCCATTGAAATACGACTAATGTTGTGAATTTCATAAATTTTTGGATTGTATTCTTGTTGATAACTGAGAAGGTTTTCCCTATTTTCTACAGGAATTTGAGCAAATTTAGTGATCCATTCTCCTTTAGTCAACTGATGCTGTATCACAAAGCGATCCAATTCCACACATTGTTCAATGGTGAGCATCGATAGTGTGACAGCACATGTATCAGGATGATTTAGAATAAAACGGGTTACAACATCCCATTTTTCATCAGGTATTTTCACTAGTTCCGCAATTTTATTAACTAAATTATGTTCTTTTGCAAAAACATATAAGCGTTCGCGTTTGTCTTCAGGTACATCAACCAATACATTCTTCGCATCCAAATGTGTAACCTGATGCACCATTATAAATCTGAGATAAGCCAATGAGTCCGTAGCAGTCATCTGTGCGAGTTGATTCATAATATATTGGCTAACATCCTGTATAATCTTATTTTCCTCTATAAGATGAAATAGTATATTCCAGTTCTGCACAGGATATTTGGCATAGACCATCCCCCAATTCAAAGTATGCGCATCAAATTGGTTCAGGTCTATAAATGCTGCAAATGCAGGCCAGCTCTCTTTGTCCATGCGTGAAAAAATAAGCGGATAACGATTATAATCCAAGAAGTGATAATTTTTCATGAAGATTTTAAAATCATTCAGATTTTCATCACTGATTTCAGATAATGCACGAAGGGTATGGCGGTTGGTACTATTATTTTCTTCAATATAAGGCAGTACCGAATTCAATCGTTCCAAAGGCATATTCGCTAATATATTGATTTCAACACTAGACATTAAGGACCAGTTTCTCTTTAAATAGGCTGAGATTCCATCCCATCTATCCGCAGGAATAGTGCTTAATGCATATGTAGTAGCTCTTATAATCAAAGGGCTAGTTGTGTTTTCTCGAAGAAATTGTTGTACTTGTTGAGAGGAAACAGAGTGTGCTTCTGGTGGTATAAGTACTGCCCGTATCTCAAAAGTGTCGTCTAATCGTTGCATAGTAACCTTCTCAGTGAATATGAATCCTGGTTTTTTTAGGGTCTGTTGACAATTTAGTTCCCGACGTCCCGCGGCTTGTCCGCGGGATCCAGTTAGATCTTGATTGATACAACCAGTCTCTGACTTATTCAAAT
>JBAZRP010000126.1:0-5842 GCA_041662885.1 Legionella sp. | reverse complement strand
ACAAGCCGCGGGACGTCGAGCTTGAAAAGATGAATTGTCAACAGACCCTAATCTTAAGTGAGTGCATAATACTTTAGTTTCAAATTGATAAAATAGCGTAGAAATACTCTATTGCGCCCTATTCAAATTAGTTCAACAAAGCATAAAAAATAGAGTGCATATACTATTGAATCATGTACAATACCGAACCATAACAAGACAGGTATTTGTTTTGTTCCAAAATGTATTGCAGGTAACTGAAAAACCACACAATATCCCTCAACTACTTTATAAAATAAATCCTTATAAAGTATTGCTGACTTCTAATAGAGGTCCCGCGAACGCAAAGTAAGCGCATGAATATTTTAACTCTTTACTCAGTTTGAGGGCTTGTCTACGTCTGTATGATTTCCCATGACATGAGTGATTAATTATTATTAATGCGAGACGAATCATGTATCAATCAAGTCAATGTCAAAAAATTATTTTATCAACCCGGGAAAAACAATGCGCTGATTATTTATTGAAGGGAATGACAGCTAAAGAAATTGGATTAAAATTAGGGCTGTCCTTTCGAACCATTGAGGGATATATTGAAAATATGAAAAGAAAATTAATGTGCCGCAATAAAATCGAGCTTGTGATTGCCTTAACAAAGGATTTTTAAGCGAACACATTACCCGTATAAATACGGTATTTCATGTTTTAAATATGCTTTAAAATAGCACTTTATTTTAAGATGTGTTGACAATTGCCACGGGATGTAGGGGTGTGAAATTTTGTATTGTCTACAAACCCTAGCTCAAGAATTTATTAATAGGAAAAAAGTTGAAGCAACGACTATCTAGCTGGCTCATCATTTTTACAGTAATCGTCATGGACTTGCTATCTGGCATGGAGTTTGATCTGTTTGTACCAAGCTTTCCAGAAATGCAAACCCAGTTTGGATTAACTACAAGTTGGGTTGAAGCCCTATTATCTATCAATTTTGTCGGGTATTGCATTGGAATGCTGTATGTTGGATCTTTATCCGATCGATATGGCCGGAAACCAATTATTACAGCTGGATTATCTTTATTTATTATAGGTAGCATCCTTTGTTTATGGCCTGTATCGTATTATTCACTATTGATAGGCCGATTCCTTCAAGGCCTGGGAATTGCTGCTCCAAATATATTGAGCTTTTTAATTGTTGCAGATGCATATACTCTGAAAGAACAGCAATTTTATATGGGAATTTTAAATGGCGTAATGAATGCCGGCGTGGGACTTGCGCCGGTACTTGGATCATACGTTACTTTATACTTTCATTGGCAAGGTAATTTTGCTGTATTATTCATATTAAGTATATTCACTTTACTATGCACCCTGCTCTTTATACCAAAAGATCAAAAAACAAACGCACATGAATCAATTTCATTGAAAAGCTATTTGCCATTATTACGCTCGAAACCTCAAATGCTGTTAATAATCCACTTGGTATTTTTATTCATTCCTTATTGGATTTTTGTCGGTATGTCACCTATGTTATATATGAAGGATTTAGGTGTAAGTCTTGCACATTTTGGTTTCTATCAAGGCTCACTTGCGCTGGTTTTTGCTTTGGGAAGCATATTATTCAGCTTATTTTTAAATAAATTTAAAGAACGCAGTTTATTCAAAACTACAAAATACCTCTACTGCTTTAGTTTCCTTTGTATTTTAAGCGCAAGTTTAATAAATACACCAAATCCACTATTTATAACGCTTGCACTTATAACATTTGTAATCAGTCAAATCATACCCACTGGCATACTGTATCCAATTTGCATTAATTTCAGTCCACAAGCAAAAGGTAGAGCGTCGGGATTGGTGCAGGCATTAAGGCTTATTTTATGTGCTTTGGGTCTTCAATTAGCGGGTTATATGTATAATCACTCCTTCCAAAACATCGGAATTATTATTTCAGTATTTATCTTATTGGTAATAATTTCATACAGACAGGTACTATCTGAATTGAAGTCTACTTCTTAATTGCAAGCGGAACAATCGTAAGCTGTGCTGACAAGCCTGAGGTATCCCCACCTTTTTGAAGCCAATCGAAGCTCCCTTCTCCCTTCGGGGAGAAGGTGCCCGCAGGGCGGATGAGGGCTTTGCAAAGTGGCATTGACAAGAAAATTTCATTACCGTCACCACCCTCATCCGCCCCTTCGGGGCACCTTCTCCCGCAAAGCGGGAGAAGGGAGCTTCGATTGGCTTCAAAAAGGTGGGGATACCTCAGGATGACGAAATGAATGCATAGATCGTACTGCCAATATTTTACTCACTTCGATATATGCTGACTTGCTCTGCCAGAATAATCCTAAAAAGGTAAGGGATGCCTGTCTTCGAGCCACATCGATACTTAGCTTGTGTAATGCAAACCAATTGCGTACATTAGACCAAAAAATATGTAATTTATTCAATCCTTGTCTGGAGGGAGGGAGTGGATTTTCTCAAACTTCAAGTTGGAACAATGGTCCATTTCAAACGTACATTGCAATCGCTACCGAGCGTGTTAAACGGTATGAAGAGTTATATTCAAAACCCTTAACTCAAATGGTTTTAATGCAGGAAATACTCTTACCCCTTACATCTAAGCTATTAATAATCCTGAATAAATCTTTAGAAGCAAAAAAGCAGCATTGGCTTTATGAAATCATACCCGCATTAATGTTATTAAGTGATCAACTTGCTTCGTTACCGCCAAGTATCTATCCGGTCAAGTTAATCGAAAAACAATTTTTAATATCCTTAGACAAATTTTTTGTAGGTCAATATTCAATGGAAGTTGCCGAAGCTATGATTCATCTTGCTAGTAAAATAAGTTCTGAAGAAAAAAGCAAAGTTATTAATCGAATAAAAAATGAGCTTTTTTGGGATGAATTTGGTATGTTAAAAGAAAAGAATGCGCTCAATTTAGATGCCTTTCTTAAGTACTGTGATGAAGATTATACAGACCGACTTTTAAATACTGTGTCAGAATTAGTAAAAACTAAGAAGGCAGAAATGGCACTTGATATTTTAGAAGTGATTTCATTAAATAAATATACTGAACAACAATTAGGTAAAATTCTTGAATATTTATCAGTACTGAAAGCCACTACTAACAGCTCATTCTTACTAGATACCTTATATTCAATATATACAAATTTAGGAAAACATTTTAAAGGAGAAATTATTCCTTTGATTCTACCTAATTTACTGCATGGGTTGGAAAGTAAGGAGCCATACTTGCTGAATACACTATGTACTGTAATAGGTGGTATTGCTTTTAAGCTAGATAAAGAACAGGCAGAGATTACCCCACCCTTATCTCTATTAGCTAGATATTATATGAGTCTTTAATCTCCATTAGTTACGGTTTGTTGACAATTCACCGGTGCCTACGTGCTGTGGCTTTGGTGAATTGTAACGTACATCTATCAAATTAATCTATGGATTTAGAGTAGGGCGTGTTTACAATTCAATTTTCTACGTCCCGTGGCTTGTCCGCGGGATCCAATCGGTTCTGGATTTATGCAACAAGACTTTGCTGTATTCAAAATCTCTGGATCCCGCGGACAAGCCGCGGGACGTAGGCATGAGGGATCTTCAGGACGTAGGCATGAGGGATCTTCAGGACGTAGGCCCTGAAAAAATGAATTGTAAACACGCCCTACTATCTTGAACTGCATGAAAAAATCGAATTTATTCTATTTAGGTGCATCACAGTTCTCTTGTGTGGGTGAAAGGCTATAGTTACGATCAGGAATAGCGGCTTTTTCATAGAGTTTCAATGCATGTTCCATCTTATGTACATGTGCGTTTATTATTTTTTGTTTTTGTGCTTTAGATAACATAGGTCCAAAACGTCCGAACTTCCAAATCCTATCAGATGGTTTTACGATCACGGTTCCTGCTGTAACATTTTTTTGCTTCAATGAATCAAGCATCATCAAGTACAGCTTGCCGAAATCAATCACTATGCTTCCGGCCACAACCGATCTATTTAAATCAGATACATCTGCCATCCAACCGATAATATATACATTTTTCATTTTAGAAGCAGCAGAAATGGAGCCTGTATTTGCACCTGCAACTATGAGGTCTGCATGCTCATTGATTTGATCGGTAGTAGCTTGAGCGGCTTTTTTAGTGTCGAACCAATCGTTTGTCCAGGTGGATATAACACGAATCTTGGGATTGATGTCTTTGATTGTATTTTTGTAAGCGATAAATTCGTTCTCATCAACCAATTTTTTACCTCCTACAAAACCAACAGTATTAGTTTTGGTTGAATAGGCAGCAATGAAGCCGGCTAAAACACCTGCTTGAGGAATGCGATCTAAACAATACGTTATCACATTGTTACCCTTGGCCTGGGATCCTGTAGTAAAAAAAATTAATTTTGGAAATGTTGGTGCTAATTCACTTACTGTTTGAGAAAATTCATCACCAATAGCGATGATAACGCGATATCCTCGTGCTTGATGATGTTGAATGATGGATTTAATAGCTTCTTTCTTTAATTTAGCGGCTTGTTCAATCCAAGTAATCTGATAAGCCTTATTCTGAATAGTCTGTATACCTTCATAGGCTGCCTGGCTATAATTATGATCAATATGTGATCCCGGGATTAAAATAAGTAGATGAGTGGTTTGGGGCAATGGGCTTATCGCAAAACAAAACCATGGCAGGATATACAAACAAAGACTCATTAAAATTTTTTTCATCTTATTAGCCTCAGTATCTAGGACGTGTTTACAATTCAATTTTCTACGTCCCGCGTCTTGTCCGTGGGATCCAGTCGATTCTGGATTTATGCAACAAGACTTTTTTTTATTCAAAATCTCTGGATCCCGCGGACAAGCCGCGGGACGTAGGCCTGAGAGATCTTCAGGACGTAGGCCTGAGAGATCTTCAGGACGTAGGCCTGAGAGATCTTCAGGACGTAGGCCTGAGAGATCTTCAGGACGTAGGCCTGAGAGATCTTCAGGACGTAGGCTTGAGAGATCTTCAGGACGTAGGCCTGAGGGATCTTCAGGACGTAGGCCCTGAAAAAATGAATTGTAAACACGCCCTAATTAATGTGCGAAGAAAATGCATTGGCATCTTTTCTAGTTAAGAATGATTCATTTCTACTAATTAGTCAAAATCTGCGTTTGCTTAGCCTGACGGCCTGTCGTAAAACCTGGCGGAGTGAATCATTGCAAATAGATGGCGCTGAATAAACCACCATGTTACAATTAACGATACCTTGTGCATTTATAGAGTAAATACCAAATGAGAGAATTCGATAAAATTATAAACCTGGTTAAAATAAATAAACTAATGCCTGACTCGGGTGTTTTAATTAATTTGATAGGATACATGATAACCAAAAATCTGAATGATTTTACCGAGTCAGAAGTAACGCAACTCAAAAATTGCGCACTTTCTCAAATACAAATTAATAACTTACCAGCCAATGTCGTTGATTTATTCTCTAGAAATTACACTTATAATTTTGCCTGCCAAGTTCTGAAAAGCATTGCTCCTAGAATTGAAGAGCTTTCTGACGAGATGTTCCTTAAATTAAAATCAGCTTTTCGTGACGAATACTCAGCGAAATGTCTCGAAGCATTAGCTGCTTACTCCTACAAAACGAGTGTTATTCAGGCAGAGAGCATATTGGACGACCTACTTTGTCTTCATATTTTTGCAGGGGGTTCAAGTGACTTTTATAGTAGTGCATTGAATCAGGTTAACAAAAGGAAAAAAACCGTTGAGCGGTATCTTAATGAATGCATAGATCGTACTGCCAATATTTTACTCACTTCGATATATGCTGACTTGCTCTGCCAGAATAATCCTAAAAAGGTAA
>JBAZRP010000125.1:0-7979 GCA_041662885.1 Legionella sp. | reverse complement strand
CTTTATTATTGCACGAACCGCCCAAATATCCCAATTCTGACAATATATTAAAATAATTCGCCATGATATGAGGAACCGGTTGACGCGTAATGAGATGTGCCGTATCGCAGTATAGTGTTGCGGGCATGTTATATTTTCGCAGTAAGGGCAACATAGCTGAATATATGCTATACCATCCGTCATCAATAGTAATGACAACGGAACAGGCTGGAAGAGTTCCATTTTTATATTCTTTTGCTGCCTGATCTAAAGAGATGACTGGAAAGTTCCATTTTTTTATACATTCTAATCGATGTGCAAACGTCGACTGCTGCATAAACATGCTATCACCTTCATATCCTTCACGTCCCAACCATATGCCGTGGTAGCAAAGTATACGTATTTGCTGTCTGGTATAATATTTTATAAGAGAAAAAAAACCCATTCGTTTCAGGACAGATAAAACAATAAGTTTCAATTTCATTTAATATCCTCTTCCCTCTTCAGGAACAACCAACCGTAAGCCGCTCTTTGTGGCGATAAATGTTAAACTGTTGTTACGTTGTTACTTCTTACTTGTGTAGCCCATGAAAGTAATTTTTTTCTGGGCCAAATCATCATGTAACTCGTTGGCACATACTCACCTTTTTCATACAACTGCCTACGATTGGAAAACTTAGTGGCATTTTGTATATCTTGAGGTAATTGTCCTATACGAAAAAAAAGAGCTCCGCCCGCAGCAGGAATATCTTGAAGATATGCCAGATGAGGTGTTATTCGCTTTATTTCAGGATCATAAAACCAACTGATCCCGATTAATCCTAAACAGCTTGGATTGCATCTCAATAAATCAGCAACTAAAAGAAAACAATAAGTAAGGTTTGGTTCGTTGAGATTACTGATAAGTGGTTCATGCAAATGTAACTGATAATATGGGGAAAATTTTCCGTGATTGATTGCTGCCAGTACGATTAACTTGATGAATTGCTTCAAGTCATTAGAAAAAACAAAACTACGAGGGATTCCTGAATAACTATCAACGATTTGCGCTTTACATGGAAAAACATATAGTCCACAGATTCCCATATCCTTTAAAAATATATCGTTGCTTAACGACTGATAATGTATATCATTGGCCATTATTGAATTAGAAATTCGCTGACATTGATGATAAATTTCAAGTACAACCGAGTTTGGTAGGTTCTTAATTTGATTACGATGAGATAAATCACTAAGCATATATGCAAGAAAGATAGATCCCCATCTGTCTTTGATATCGTCATTAGCAGCGATAATTTTATCCCATAAAAAAATAAATTCTTGCGGCAAATTATTATAACTTCTATGTACCATTAAAGTATCTAAAAGAACGACTAGTCTTTTAGAATCTTCAATGATTTTTAAATGTCTTTTTATCGGAAGATAACCAACATGATGTGCTAATACAGTTTGTCCCAAGGAGGAGATTTCAAAGAAAAGCTGTTCGTTTGAACGGGCATCTGTCATTTATAATGATTCCATAGCACTCCGCGTTTTCTTGAATTCAGTCCAGGCTCTTCTAAATTTAGCCTCGGTCTTGGTCGACGGGAAATAATTCAGTGCATTCAGAATAACTTATTTTTGAAATTGCGTCTATCAGGATATGTCTTTACCTAGCGGTCTTGGGGTCAGGCCTGAATGGCATTAGTCACGCTTGTTTGCCGAAAGTCCAGCCTAAATAGAGTGCTAATTTTTAGTTTTCATCGTCCTTTTTTTCAACCCAAAAATCTATCGGGCCTCCAGGAAGAGACGGTTTTGTGGTAAACGGGCTTAGGCTTTCCCCTTTACTATGGTCTGAAGGAATTGAATCTTTTAACACCTTATGCATAAGGATATTTTTGTTTAAAGTATCTACAAGTAATTTTCCCTTAAAAATCATGAAGTTATCATGATAGTTGGTTGCGCATTTACTTGAAATAAATAAATATGCATCCTCTTTATTATGAAACAGTGCAATGGGTGTTCTTTCTGGATTTTGATCTGATTGAGTGACTACACTAAAAAGACAGCTCTCATCATCAAATGCTTCCGGATCTTCCAATTCTCTAGCTAAACCCATTTGATTATTAAATTCGTAAATCCAAGACAGATCATCATACAATTCATATACAATTGTTTGTTTCAGACCTTCATCTTTAATTATTTTTTCCTGAATAAAGGTCTTAGCATCATCTTCTTTGGAAAATGCAGCAATTAATCGTTCTTTGGATTTGTAAAAGTGACTGGTCACTTTATATTTCATAGCTTCCCCATAACAATCAATCAGTTAATGCTATTTTTAAAATAAACAACGGTACTGTTAATTATTTCATAGAGCTAAGCCCTGAAGACGCATCCATAGATTGAGTGTCAGACACATCTTTAAGATCCGTGAGCTTCTTGCATTCGTTCAAGGAGTCTATGTAATTCTGATCAAATGCTTGTACCAAGTATCCATCACTATACTTGCAGACATCAACTATTTTTTTGTCTCCAATCAGACCTTTAAGTGTTGGATGAGTATTTAATAGTTTCTCTAATTTAACTGTATTTAAATCATAGTCAAAGATAAAGCTATCATCAATATCACCGTCCAGATTAATTGTGGATTTTACTTCCAAGCCCAAATAAGAATGTGCTAATTGGGTAATTTCTTCTTTCAGGACTTTATCAACACTTGTATCGATAGCAAATACCCTTTTTGCTTGATGTAAGGCTAAGATCTTAGGCTCCACTTCACCTGAAAATTTCTTATAATTCGTAAAATCAATCTCTTGTATTGTATTTCCTATAATTACCACTTTATATACTTTCATTTTAATTTACCTTATACAAGTTACTACTGTGGACAACCATCTGCACCATAAAAATGCAATCTAGCCACAATTAGAGCATTATTTTTTCATAGTGTCAATAGTGACGTATTAAATATTGATCAAACGACCATTGGCATCTCCTTTTGATTGTTTAACAAATAAGCAAATAACAAGCCGAGATCCCTATTGAATTTATAAAACCCATCCCAACCATCCTCATATTATGACCGATCAGACTACAATTTGACTCAACTGAATCGATTTACTACACTAATTTTATAAGACCTCCTTTAAATTGGTGCAAAATATGCCTGTCACTAATGATAATCGAATGATAGCCTTACTAATTTACGACTTGGTTGCCTTCAAAAACCAAATGAGATCCGAATCGCAACTGGATGATTTAGAGAAGAAATTGCATGCTGCACTGGATAAACATGGAGATGAAAGCGAAGAATATAAACAGCTTAAAAAAGAAGAAAAACATTACTTCACAAACTTTCGTAAGATAAATGAAGATGCTGAAAAGAGCATAAAAAAGATACTTAACATCGATGCAATTGATGAAGTGGCTACTCTTAGTGGTGATCACCAAGTATTATTCGCTCAAATTCTTGAGCAACTTAATGATTTTATGGGTTTTAGAGGCGATTTCTCACCAGAAGATAAAGAAAGAAGTGCCTTCAATAAAAATTGCATCGAAAAGTGCAATCGATTAATCGAACAAATTATCAACATAACCAATCAAAATCCTCAATTTAAATTTGATGACGAAACTAATATTAAAATCAAAAAGTTAGCTGGAGACAATGAAGAAGTTAGCGCAAAAGCTGCTTTCGGAGCGATATCTGGTGACCTTTTGAATCTTACTACCGCAGCCCTGGATAAACGCATAGAAAATAAATTGAATTCATGGAAACAAACAATTAATGCACCACCTTGGGCAGCATCGTATAAGGATTTACTAAAATTTGTAGACCGCGCCACTCGAAATGACATCAGTTTAGGTATTATTAACAAGGAGTTACAATCCTACAAGAAAAAATATTTACAAGGTGCAGAAGTAAAAATTGAAGATGTAACAACGATAAGCCAAATTAATTCTGTTCTAAACCAAATAGAACAAGCACACACAGATATGTATCAGGCAGAACAAAACGCCCTTAAGGCTAGAGAAGCCACGTCGATGCTGGCCATCAATGTTACAATAAATAAAGCCTTAGAAGTCGCAGATGAATTTAGCCAAGTTTGTACCGATAAAAAGAACATTAATCTGGTAAAAAGAGATATGTTACGTAAGGAATTTAGTGCTCTGATACTAGCCTGTATGGATGAAGGAAGTGAAGAAACTTTTATCTGCCCCGACAATAAAAAGGAAGTTATAGATTTTAACGTGGTCAATGAGCGAATGAGATTAAAGACTACTACAGAGGATGATAATTCCAAACCTATCCCTATTCCTAATTCAGAAACACTTCAGAATCGCGAGCAATTAATAAAAAATCTTAGTGAAGTAGAAAAGATTAAAATAGCCATTAAAGCAGTGACGCAAGTTTTTGCACTTTTAGACTCAAAAGAAGAGGTTAGCGATAAAGACCTTTGGGATGTCTTACAAAAAATGCGGGACATCAATGCAAGCAGGGAAAAATGTGAACAATCTAATCTGTTATATTTAAATTATCTAAACAACAAAAAAGCCATAGATAATGTAGCTAAAGCCCTTACTACCGTGGGTATTTTATTTATGGGTTCTCAGTACGTAGATTCCGCTAGCACCTTACTCACAGGAGCTATCACTTACAGCAAAAATTACTTTACCACTTTACCAACACTAATATCAGTTTCCCTAGTAGCAGGACTAAAAGAGACTAGCAAACATTTGGTTGACTATTACGAGGCTAAAGCTCTAGGCTACGCTAAAAACACAGTTATAAGCCACGTTTCAAACCAAAGTTTTTTTAAACCACCCCCACCAGAGCCTACTGAAGCGGATTTAAAAGAGAGAATTGCTCAAAATATTGATAAGAACATCAACACTCCCTTTGATAATAAGCCACACTAGGGCCTGTTGACATTTCATCCGCCGCCAACGTGACGCGGCTTGTCCGCGGCATCCAGTAGATGCTCATAGGTTGGGCCAATGACCAACCCTAAGTTTAACTGAAATTAAAGGTGACTTATGACAACAGAAAAAAGAGAAAAGACTATAAAAGGTAGATATATCAATGCTTTTAAAGGAGCTTACGAAGCTCATTTAGGTAAATCCAAAATTCCTGGAGTAAAAGAAGAAAATCACCCAGCTGATATGATTGATCAGGCAACGCCACAGGAAACAATGAAATCAGATGGTCAACTAATTAAAACAACCGGTGAACTAAGTAAACTGAGTAGATTGTTTGATAGTATGCTTTTGCCAACTCTTATTGGAAATGATGATTTTAAATTAGAAATAGACAATGCAGGTGGTATTGAAGCATATTGTTATTCAATTTTAAACGAATTGGCTCCCATTTTATTAAATGAACAAAAAAATGGTTTGAGTGAAGCTGCTATTAAAGCAATTGGACGTGACCGTTATGAGAATCTGATTGGTACAGATCTTTTTACACCAGGAAATGAACAACAACGTGCAAAAAGAGAAGCGGAGATAGCGCGACAAGTTTTGATAACACCAGTTATTCGGTTTGCAGCAGTAATTGGTGAGGAATTTTCAAAAGCAGTTATTTCCAAACAAAATGAATTAGATAAATTACTAAAAAGTTCGACAAGCGCTGATGTGCAAAAAGTAACAGATGATTTGAAAAAATTAAACATGAACTTGGCAACTCAAAATATAAATGTCTTAACTCCTCTTGGTAAAGTAGCAAGTGAGTTTCAATTGTCAATGATTGGAAAAAAGCCACCTCAGTACAATTTAGAAAAAATCGAAGCAAAAGCAAAAGTTCTTAAGGGCTTAGTGGAACAAACTATACAACAATTAAATACCAAATTAGAATCTACACAAGATCCTAAAGCGAGCCATCCAAAAGATGTTTGCTTGCTAGCAGCTTTAAAAAAGCTCCTAAATAATCTGAAGGATATAGACGAGACGAAAAATATGTTAAATGAAACTGGTCCAGAATACATCAACGACAAGGCTATAGCTATAAATAAAGCTGTAACATATAACAAAGCATTTACAGAGTTTGCAAAGACCGTTTCCGAGTTAGACTTACATCATAATAACATTTTTGGAGCTAGAAATAGCAACATCCCCGTCGATGTTAAAGAAAACACTCTACTAGGTAAATTAATACGCTTCATATATTTTTTCTTCGCAAACTCGGAAGTGCGAATGCAACGCAAAATTGACATACAATTAACCGATATGCTTCAAACGTTGAAAGAGGAAGGAGCCATTAGTGCAGGAGTAGTTACCCCAGTGATTCATTCAGATACCTCTAAAAATATGACTGAGAAAGTACAAAATATAAGAGAGGAATTACAAAACCAAACTCCTCCTGTTAATAACGACACAGGACCTGATGAAAGCTATGATCCGAATGCATTTGTGCCGCTCAAATGAAGCTCCCTTCTCCACGAGGGGAGAAGGGAGCTTTGATTGGGTTCAAAAAGGAGAGGATCCCTCGGGCTTGTCAGCCCAGCCTTCTATCAACTAACTAAAATCGCACGTTGTTAGAAATTGTTCCAATGATTTTTTTTCTGCTACTACAATATTATAACCGCCACTATTAACAGCAGGTATATACTCAGAAGTACCTTGAACATTTTTCAAACTTATTTGCCAAGGATACCAATCATAAGTAAAACCTTGTCCTGTCCAAGGATAAAGAACTGGCATACCCGAATCCTTATTAGGACTGGTATTACAATAAGACGAATAAAATTGATTTGCGTTAAAAGAACTCACCGTAGTTCCATCATAAGGCGCTGGAGTAATCGCACAATTATGTGGAATGCTTAAAGCAGATCCGGAACAAGTCGGTGTCTCAATAGAGCCGCCTATAGGACATGGACGAAACATATTACCATCCTGTTGCCCGGATACATGAGGATTATTTCTTAACTTCAAAAAAGTAAATGTTCTTACAATATCTGGTGAATCAGGCGGTATTCCTAAAAATTGGCTAATGCGGACTGCGGCATCACTTGGCGATAAATTGTCAGTTTGAATTGATTGGCACACAGTTTTAAGATTTTCTGCAGAACCCACAAACAAAAATCCATAATTACCATTATTAAAGTTTGGTGAGAGAGGATCTGTAGGATCAGGATAGTTAAATGTTGAATATACTACCCCATTAAATTCATAACTGGGATTAGGAGTTTGTGAACTTGAGTACGGAGGAAATGCATCCAAGGGGTTAAACTGTTTCAATAAGCCAAATTTCTTTTTAGCTCTTGGCATGACACTTAAGTTATAAATAGTCTGGTAGGCCAGGTAATTATCGTAACTTGGCTCCAATAACAATGCAGGGTCCGAACTTGCTCCGTTATGTATCCTTTCGCAATAATAAGTTGAAGAGCCTAAATAACTCACATAAGAAGCGCATTTTATACTTAATTTGCCGCAATAGGGATCACCATTAAATTCACTAGTCAGACTATCAACAACAAAATTTCTAATTTTAAATGCAATTGCATGGATTTGATTGGCATCATGACTATAGGGATTTGTGAGCGTATACATCTGTTGCGGGAAAGCAATAATATTAGGATTGGGTTGGTATTCACAAGTTGGATGAACCTGACTATAGTTTTCATAAACCTGATTTACTTGAGCTAAAAGTTTTTCTTCATCGGCAAAGTTAAACCCCTCTTCTTCTTGGAGTGCCGATGAATTTAAAAATTGCAAAACATTTTCTTCGGAATACGCGATGGAACTAAAAAAAAGTGTGCTTGTTATTAAAACCAGTAGCTGTTTCTTCATAATTATCCTTAATGGATCAACACAAAAATTCTGAATTGATTAAATCCTGTTATGCTATTAAGTATTTCATATTTCGAACTATAAATGCTATAACTATTTATTAGGGCGTGTTTACAATTCATTTTTTCAGGGCCTAAGTCCTGAAGATCCCTCAGGCCTACGTCCTGAAGATCCCTCAGGCCTACGTCCCGCGGCTTGTCCGCGGGATCCAGAGATTTTGAATAAAGCAAAGTCTT
>JBAZRP010000124.1:0-8018 GCA_041662885.1 Legionella sp. | reverse complement strand
TTGTGGTGCATAACTTAATGGCAGTGCGCAGGCGGGGTACTGCTACGTCATCCTGAACGCAGTGAAGGATCTCTTGAAACTGGTCCAGTGCCACTTTCGGAGATCCCTCGTTGCACTCGGGATGACGGGTTGTGGTGCATAACTTAATGGCAGTGAAGGTGGCATAATTTTTTTGATCGCGCCACTTTGCAAAACCCTTCCGTTCTACGGGCACCTTATCCCCGAGGGGAGCAGTTCTTGATTTAAAATCGTGTCGAATCAAAACGAAATTGGTGATTTTTTCTAACTGTAAGAAATGCAGCTTCGAAATTCGAGGCGTGTTTCAATAATTCAGTTTCTTGCAATGGATCATAAATAGCTAAGGCCTTTTTTTGCCAAGACGTGTTTTGCTCAAGCTTAATGGTCTGATTTAATTCCGGTATTGCATAACTAGGAATAGATAAACCCGCCAAATTATGTAACTGCTCGCTAACTAGAGCAACTGCTGCATACTTTGCATCCAAACTGTGCCCAGCAATATGCGGCGTACAAATAAGCGTTTTTTGAATAATATCTTTATTAATTCTAGGTTCATTAAGATACACATCAGTACAATAAATTAAAGAATTTGTATTATTAAGTAGGGCAGTTTCATCAACAATCCCCCCGCGAGCAGCATTGATGATAATACAGCCGGGTTTTAAATGACTGAGGAAAAATTGATTGACTAAATTAAAACTTGGGTGAGGATGAGAGCAGTGTAATTCAGCATGAATACACAGTACATTGCAGTCAAAAAGCTCCTCTAAATCGCAAGTTTGAAAATTCTCTTTTAAAGGATCATAAGCACTTATTTGAAACTGAGTTGCGCCTAAACGCTCACGTACCGCAGTACCAACATACCCCATACCAATAATACCTAACTTAGGCCCAGTGATTAATTGCTTTTGATCCAGGTAGGCAAGAGTTGCCATTACATAATCAGCAACTGAAGTAGCATTAGCTCCTTTGGCATCAATAATTTTTATTTTATTTGCTTTTAAAAAATTATGGTCTAAATGATCAGTACCACTGCTGGCAGTAGCAAGAAACTTTAGAGAATGATTTTGTAACAAATCAGCAGTTACTTTCAGTGTGGATCGACACAGCAAAACATCTTGCTCGGCTAGTAAGCTTGGTATTTCAGCAGTATTAGTATAAGTAGTTATTTTGAAAGGGCTGGGAAAAGCAGCATCCAAGCCTGGAAGGCTGGCATCGGCAAGAATATTCATATTTGGAAAATTGAACTCAGTAAAGTTAAGCTAAAGCTTATTAAAGGATTTAATATTATACCAAGAAGTCCGGTAACTACCAAAAGAATGAGAATAATAAAGCCATATGGTTCAATTTTGGAATAGAAAATCGACTGTTTTGCGGGTAATAAACTGCTTACTACTCTACTGCCATCCAATGGTGGAATAGGCAATAAATTTAAGAAGGCTAAAACTAAATTAATTATCATGCCTGCTTGCGCAGTAAGAATTAAAAAGAGTGCTGGCATGGATGTTTGTGGATGCAAATAGGTGCCGATTTTATAACATAAAGCCCAGAAAATTGCCATCAACAGGTTGGCACAAGGGCCAGCAATTGCTACTAAGATAGTATCGCGTCGTTGATTGCGAAACTGCGAAGGATTAATAGGTACCGGCTTAGCATAACCAAATATAAAACTGAAATGGGTCAAAAAACCAATGAGCAAGGGCAAAAATAGGGTGCCAACAGGATCTATGTGTTTGATTGGGTTTAACGTTAAGCGACCAAACATTTTAGCGGTAGTATCACCACAGCGAAAAGCCACATAAGCATGGGCCGCTTCATGTAAGGTAATAGCAAACAAAACCGGCAACGCCCAAATACAAATTTGTTGGATAATAGTAAATTGATTCATAACTAATTCTAACGTAACCGAGCATTTTAAACAACATCCGAGCTGCGACCGTTGTTTAAAACGCTCGGTTATGTTACGGTTCTGTAACGATAATTTTTCATTTTAAGCCGATGACACAATTTGATAAAACATATAACCTTATGAAAAACCCCTGGACCATATTGAGTTCTTCAATACTTGTGGTTTTATTATTTATTTTTGTAGACAGGCCGACAGCCAGTTACTTTCATCAACTGGATTTGCATACTAAAATGCCAATTTGGCATTGGATAACCATTTTTGGTAAATGGCAAATTTATGTAGCACTTTTTTTTATTATGGGGCTGTTTTTTCGATTTGTGGTTAAAAATCCTCAGGCTGAAAAAAAATCCTGGTTTTTGTTTCTTTGTATCGTTGCAAGTAATTTTTTATGTTTCGTATTAAAAATTAGCTTAAGTCGCGCACGTCCTGAATTATTGTTTGCGAATCAGGAATACGGATTTTATTGGTTTCAATTAAAGGACCAGTATTGGTCTATGCCATCAGGACATGCTTTAACGATAAGTACTTTGGCAGCAGGTTTAGGAGTATTATTCCCTTCGTATTATTTTTTATTTTTTTTAGTTTTTTTGCTGGTTTGTGCGTCTCGAGTTTTTTTAACGTTCCATTACCTTTCTGATGTATTCACAGGTTTTTACCTGGGGGTTTTAGTGGTTGGTTTCATTGCCCATTATTTAAGGAGTAATTATGACACTCAAATCAAAGGATATAAAAGACGCACTTGAATTACTCGTTAAACATTATGCCAAATATAACGAAGACGAAAAGGTATATGTAAGTATTAAATTAAACCAAAAATCTCTATTGCAACTGGATGAGAATTTTAATCAAACTCTGGATAAATTATTATTAACAGATGGCCCGAAAAAAGACGACATAGAAAAAAATTATAAGAAATTATCTATGGTATTGCATCTGGATAAAAAGCCAGTATGGATACCTGAGGTGGTTTGGTTGGAAGAGCAATTATCTGATAGCCCAACTGATGCAATTTGCTTTAAAACTTTATCTGCTCGTTATGAAAAAATTGTGAACCCTGCGGCTCCTAAAAATACCAAGTTTGAAGACGTTAATACCAAGGAACAGTTAAAAGAAAAATTAGAGCGCATGAAAGCGGAAAGTAAAACTTACACCGGTCGTTATTTATTCCATAGTTTGTCCAAAATGTTAGAACAACATGATAAATATTTTGAGGTAACTGGCAAGATAAAACCAACAGGGATTACAGCCTTAATGCGTTTGTTGCCCTTAGCTTTTGGTGGCTGTGGTGTAGTGTTGATGAGCTCAGAATTACTCACTATTTATGCTACCAGTTATGTATTTCTTAAAAGTGGGCAAGCGCTACAAAGAACAGAATCAGAGGAATTAAGTTCGCTCGGTTCTGTAATGGGTGAACTAAGCTCTATGACCGCAACGGTTACGAATATTCTATTAATACGTTCTATGGAATTAGTGTTTTGGACTACACGTCAAACTTATTTAGGCGGTTTGCAAGTTGGTTCAGCGGTATTAAAACCTTTACTCTCAAGTTCTAAATCATCCAGTTCCAGACACTCTGGGACTAGTACTAATACAAATCATTCCTCAGCAAGTGGCTCTGATCGATCCGAAACAAAAGCGAACTATAATCCTGAGTTTTGGAATTCAGCATCAAATTCTAATTCGAATACAAGTAAAACCAATTCTAATTCTCCTAGCTCAAGCTCTAATCAGACAACACCGAGCACTTCGGTTGAAACTGAGACGGAGACAAGGCAAGATTTTTATCAAAATCTAAAACTTGCTAGCGTAAATCAAACAGCAGGAATTCAATTAAATTCTCCAGAATTAAAAATGGTTATAGCTCCTTTAGAAGCCTATTTGACATTGAATAAGCAACAGACTTTAAGAAGTTTTCGAGCTGGAGGGGATAAAAGTGACGCAGTAAAGGCTTTTTTAATGAGTGTCCGTGCAATAGATAATTTATCTTATCCCATTCAAATTAAATTAGACAGAGCGAAAGAGGAATTGGATAAATTAAAAGACGATGATTCTGTTTATACTAAAAAAACCGCCGTAGCAGTGAATAAATCAGAACAAGTAATAAGTTTGTTGACTTCAGTTTTAAATGAAGATCCAGAAGCTTTGCAAATTGTTTCTTATAACAAATAAAAAAAATGAGGAACTATGAAAATATTAGTAGCAGTGAAGCGTGTAATAGACCCTTATGTAAAAATTCGTGTTAAGACGGATAATAGCGGCGTAGAAACGCAAAATATTAAAATGGCTATGAATCCTTTCGATGAGATAGCTTTAGAAGAAGCTTTGCGTTTGCGTGAAGCCGGTCATGCAACTGAAGTTATAGCTGTATCTATTGGTACCGACAGTTCTCAAGAAACTTTACGTCATGCCTTAGCCTTGGGAGCTGATAGGGCAATTTTAGTACGCAGTGACACGTCTTTTGAAAGCTTAAATATTGCTAAAATTTTGAAAAAAATAGTCGATGAAGAACAAGCAGGCTTAGTATTACTGGGCAAGCAAACTATCGACGGCGACAATAATCAAACCCCTCAAATGTTAGCGGGTTTACTCAATTGGCCTCAGGCGACCTTTGCCTCTAAAGTAGTGGTACAAGAAAAACAACTAGAAGTAACTCGTGAAATTGATGGCGGCTTGGAAACACTTGTTGTAAATCTACCGGCAGTATTAAGTACCGATTTACGTCTTAATGAACCACGTTATGCCAGTTTACCAAATATTATGAAAGCAAAAAGCAAACCTTTGGCTGTGATTGATTTGGACTCTATGAATTTGGCATTAAAAGCACATATAGAAGTTATGAGTATTAAGGCTCCAATGGTGCGAAGTGGCGGTGTGAAAGTAGAAACGGTTGCACAGTTAATAGATAAATTAGTGCATGAAGCCAAGGTGCTTTAAATAGGAGATGAAATGGGCGTATTAGTACTGGTTGAACATGATAATCAAACGATGCATCCTGCTACGCGTATAATGTTACGCGCTGCACTGCAACTTGACAGTAAACCAAGTTTTTTAGTTGTCGGTCATCAATGCCAAGCAGTAGCGGAACAAGTAGCCGCTTTATCCGGTGTGCATACAGTATATTGCATTGATAAACCTGCATACACACATCCATTAGCCGAGCAAGTCTGTCAACTGATGCTGTCCTTAACAAGCAATTATACTTATATTCTTGGTCCTTCAAGTACTTTTGGCAAAAACATAATGCCACGACTTGCGGCACAATTAGATGTTGCACAGATTTCTGATGTGAGTAAAATACTCGACGCTAATACTTTTGAACATCCGATTTATGCTGGAAATGCGCTTGAAACGGTACGTTGTTTAGATGCGATAAAAGTTTTGACAATTAGAACTACTGCATTTGATGCAATAACAGAAAGTCAAAGTTTATGTCCCATTGAAACTTTAACTAGTGATTTTGAGTATAAAGGTACGCGATTTATTAAACATGAATTAAATAAATCAGAACGTCCTGATTTGGCAAGTGCCAAAATTGTTGTATCTGGTGGAAGAGGATTACAAAGTGCCGATAAATTTAAATTAGTTGAAGACTTGGCTGATGTATTAGGTGCTGCTGTTGGTGCTTCAAGAGCTGCGGTGGATGCTGGTTTTGTTCCTAATGATTATCAAGTGGGACAAACTGGTAAAGTGGTAGCTCCGGCTTTATATATTGCTATTGGAATTTCAGGAGCCGTTCAGCATTTAGCTGGAATGAAGGATTCAAGGATTATTGTTGCAATTAACAAAGATGAGGACGCACCCATTTTTCAAATTGCTAATTATGCATTAGTTGGTGATTTATTTGAGTTAGTTCCTCAGTTGATTGATCAGTTGAAACAACGTTAAAAGGGGTTAAATATGTTAGTAGGTGTACCAAAGGAAATAAAACCACAAGAAAATCGAGTAGGTATGGTGCCTGCTAGTGTAGGAGAAGTGGTTAGGACTGGCAGTACCGTTATGGTAGAAAAGGGTGCTGGTTTGGGGATTGGCATCACTGATGATGATTACCGTAAAGCAGGTGCTGAAATTATTGATTCGGCCGATGAAGTTTATGCTAAAGCAGAATTAATTGTTAAGGTTAAAGAACCACAACCAATAGAATGTAAACGATTACGTGAAGGACAAACCTTATTCACTTATTTGCATTTGGCACCAGATGCACAACAAACACGCTTACTCAAAGAATCTGGTGTTACAGCCATCGCTTATGAAACAGTAACTCAAGATGATGGTGGTTTACCTTTATTGACACCGATGTCGCAAGTTGCTGGCCGTATGTCCATTCAAGCAGGTGCTCATTGTTTGGAAACCGCGCAAGGTGGTAGTGGTATTTTATTAGGTGGAGTCCCAGGTGTTCCCTCAGCCACAGTCGTTGTTATTGGTGGTGGAGTTGTTGGTACTAATGCTGTGCGTATGGCTATGGGAATGGAAGCGCGAGTTATCGTTTTAGACAGATGTTTACAACGTTTAAATGAGCTGGATTTCCAATTTGGTTCTAAACTAAATACAGTTTATTCAACTGCTTCGGCAATAGAAAAATATGTAGCGCGAGCGGATTTGGTAATTGGCGCAGTTTTAGTTCATGGTGCTGCGGCTCCTAAACTTATCACCCGTTCGATGTTGAAAACTATGCGTCCAGGATCGGTATTAGTGGATGTGGCCATCGATCAAGGCGGATGTTTTGAAACCAGTCGTCCAACTACTCATGAAGAACCTACTTATGTTGTAGACAATGTAGTGCATTATTGCGTAGCCAATATGCCAGGAGCTGTACCAAGAACTTCAACCTTTGCTTTGAATAATGCTACTTTGCCTTTTATATTAAATCTTGTTACCAAGGGCGTGAAATTGGCTTTATTGGATAATAAGCATTTGTTGAATGGTTTGAATGTGCATCAGGGTAAGATAACTTATGAAGCTGTAGCGCGTGATTTGGGATATGATTATGTACCTGCGAATATAGCTTTGGCTGGTAGGTAGCATATCCTCGTGGTTGCGAGTACAGCACTTGCAACCACGATTCTAGGACGTGTTTACAATTCATTTTTTCAGGGCCTATGTCCTGAAGATCCCTCAGGCCTACGTCCCGCGGCTTGTCCGCGGGATCCAGAGATTTTGAATAAAGCAAAGTCTTGTTGCATAAATCCAGAACCGACTGGATCCCGCGGACAAGCCGCGGGACGTAGAAAATTGAATTGTAAACACGCCCTAGTATCTAAAACAAATTCTCTTCATTACCACCAGCAGGTTGCTGATCATTACTCGCATTATAAATCGGACCAGGTGCTGCATCTTGTTGCGCTGGTACTTCTTTAGTGCGGAAATACTCAATAATACTATTTGGCTGATTAGCGCCAGCTTGTAAACCACTGACCGGATCAATGCGAACTGCCACTACATTTTCCGGTTGTTTTAATTCACTTTCCGGTGTTCCTTTTAAAGCAACTTTCATAAAATCCATCCATAACGGTAGCGCAAGATTTGCCGCGTATTCATGTAAGGATTTAGGCGTATCAAAACCAATCCAGGCAGTTACTACTATCTCAGAGTTAAAGCCTGCAAACCAGGCATCTACTTGATCATTAGTAGTTCCTGTTTTACCCGCAATATCCTGACGATTAAGCGATTTAGCTGCTACTGCAGTTCCATGTTGGATTACATCTTTTAAAGCAGTATTCATTAAAAAGGCAATATCTTCTGGTATAACACGTGGCGCTAAGGATGAAGTATCCGCTTTTGCATCAATACATGGATTACAGACTACGGTTGGCTTCGCTTGTAAGAGAATTTTTCCATCCGCATCAGTAATATGATCGATTAAGTAGGGTTCGATTTTGAAACCGCCGTTAGCGAACACAGCATAGGCTGCGGTTAATTCCATGGGACTAACCGATAAACTACCCAAAGCAAGAGATAAGGCTTTGGGGAGGGTTTTTTTATTAAAACCAAATCGAGTTAGGAAATCTACGGTATAACCGATACCAATATCATCCAGAATACGAATAGATACTAAGTTTTTAGACTGAACCAATGCTTGTTTTAGACGCGTTGG
>JBAZRP010000123.1:0-8134 GCA_041662885.1 Legionella sp. | reverse complement strand
CCAGTATCAAAAACAAACATTGAATGACCTGTTATAGGTTGTAAGAAACGAATAATTTTGAGCGCTAACTCTGAAAGATAAATCGTGTGCGCTTGACGATTTTTAGTTCTTTCTGGGGGTAATATCCAAATACCGGCATCAAGATCTAACTCTTGCCAATTCATAGCTGCAACCTCACTACGACGTGCCCCTGTCAAAATCAGTAATTTAATAGCACTAACAGTAATAATAGACATTGATGATATATTCTCGTCAAATTTATTAACTGTTGTAGCTTGATCTAACACCAACCACAATCGCTGCAATTCTTCCAATGATAAAACTCGATCACGTGGTTTGCTTGCGGTAGCTGCGAAATCTTTTGGTTTTAATAAACGAGATGAATTTTGATCAATTAAATGTCTGGTAAGACCATAATCCATCATCAAATTAAGGGAAGATAATGCCTTTCTCGTTTCTTCTTTGATACCTTTACGTGCCATTGTATCTAGTGCCATTGATAAATGGGCACGTGTAATATCTTTAGCCAATATATTGCCTAGTGGCTTTTGAAGATGAAGTCGCCAACGATCTTCATGGTGTTTAATCCAGTTTGGCGTAACACGTTTTGTTATTTTTTCATGTTCAATCCACCGATCGAATAACACCTGCATGGTGATGGCCTGCAAATTTTCAGCAATGGCAGCAGCTTTTGCATTTCGAGGATCAATACCATCATCAACAAGACGTTGTAACTCTCGAATTTTATTGCGTGCTTTTTTTACACCAAAATCTTTAGGCGTGCCTATAGTCATGCGAATCAAAGACTTGCTTCCAGGCATTCTGTAAGAAAATAACCAACTTTTTGCACCACTTGGACGTACTCTTAAAAATAGCCCCTCACCATCATGTAATTTATATTCTTTATCCCGTGGATCTGCATTATCTACATCCTTAGAATTTAGTTTTCCCATATATTTTTCCTGATAAATCAATTTTGCAACGTCACGTTGCAAGATTCGGGAGTCACTGACTCCCGAATTGTTCAGTTTAAAATTTACTTTGTGCAGCAGCTTGCTGCATAATTAGTGCAAGAGGTGCTTGCACAATTACAAATTTATAATTTGGGAGACACTGTCTCCCAAATTGGTCAACAAGGTGTTGACAGCAATTGTGCAACGCAGTGTTGCACAATTAGATATTCGTATTAACCCTAAAGGTTATTACTTAGGGGATTGAAGAAACTCCACTATAATTTTCTTAACTTTGACAATAGACCCTTCCATACCATGGCCAGCCCCAGGAATTTTAATAAATTTTGTTTTTATATTATTAGCTTGAAGTGCGCTATATAAATGACTTTGCTCCTTTATATCTACGCGATTGTCATTAAGACCATAGAGAAGCAGGACTTCTAATGAGGGTTTTAGCTGTTTTACTAATGCAACTGGATTCCTAGCATTTAACCACTCATCAAAGTTATTAAACTTTTTTTGTTCTTGAAATTTGCTCTCAAACATACGTTTCATTTCAGGACGTAATGCTACAGTGGTTTTTAAATCAACATTACCAGATATAGAGATTGCTTTGTTCACGCTGAATTTAACTAAAGCATTCCGGCTTAATGAAGCAAACATTTCCATAGCACCACGACTAACTCCAATCATAGCAAAAGGAGGCTTTAAGTGACTTTCGGAATACTGTTCTAATTGAGGGATAAACTTAATTAAATTTTCGACATCATTTATATCGTCACCACCAAACTCATCCACACCTTTATAGATATTCCCCCGATATAAGGTGCCAATGGTGTTATATCCATCCAAGAAAGAAAATGTATTATTAGGGCGAAGTATGCCAAAGTTACCATTGCCACCTCTTAAAAATAGTACTAAAGGATGCTCACCTGTAGTAATTAAACTTAAATATCCTGCGACTTCATGCCCATCGCTTGGATATTTAAAAATGAATATCCTTCTTTTTTTATCAAGTAATGGTTGTCTAAGCTCGATTGGTATACTTAAATCTTTACTTAATTGCTCTGAAATATCTTGTATGGATTGATTATTGGTTAATTGATAAAAAGCGGTATGGTTTCTGTTTGTTATATAACCCATCGTACCTTGATACAATCTAATTATTGTTTGATGCTGCCAACCTATAATGCCCAATAAAACGATTAAAACACCAGCTAAAATTTTTTTCATTTTTGATCCAAATTTAATATTTTTCATTTTCATTAATGATCAACGCTACGAGAAACTTGTCTCACACCTTCTTTTTGAACTATTAAGAATTCTTTAATAGTTAAACTTGCATTAGTGCAGATGCCCTCGGCACAATTTCATTTATTCCTATTTTCCAATTTGGGAGTCAGTGACTCCCAAATCTATAATCGATTAATTAAAAAGCATTTATTTTACTTATCCACTTTCAATTCCTTTGCTAATTCAGCTTCTAGCTCTTCAATCGTTGGGAGGTTCGTTTTGATTTCTTCAGGTAATGCTTCTGATAATTTATATTCAGCAAGTCCGATTGGCTTATTGATGTCACGCAACGCATATTCTGCCGTTACATTATCTTTAGTTTTACACAAAATCAGACCAATCGATGGATTATCGCTGGGATGTTTTACCAAATCGTCTACTGCAGAAAGATAAAAATTCAATTTCCCAGTGTATTCGGGTTTAAATTCTTTATCTTTTAGCTCAATCACTACAAAACAGCGCAATTTGAGATGGTAAAAAAGTAAATCAATATAATAGTCTCGTTTACTGACTTCCAAATGATATTGTCGACCGACAAAAGCAAAACCGGCACCTAACTCAAGCAAAAACTTCTCCATATGATGCACTAACGCATTCTCAACCTCGCGTTCATGTGCTTCATCACTGACACCTAGAAAATCAAAAATATAAGGATCTTTAAGTGTATGATGAGCCAGATTTGATATGGGAGACGGTAAATTAGTTTTAAAATTACTGACTGCTTGCCCTTGGCGAAGATGTAAGGATTTTTCAATTTGCGAAGTCATCATACTGCGTGACCAACCGTGTTCTACAGTTTTTTCGAAATAAAATGCTTGTTCCTTTTTGCCAGTAACTTTTTCTAAAATAACGACAATATGAAACCACGGTAATTGTGCAGCAACCTGCTGCACAAATTCAATTTCAGGGTATTGCTCAGCAAATTTTCGCATATACTTTAAATTTCGTGAGCTAAATCCCTTCATTTCTGGAAAGCTGGTTTTTAAATCTTTACTTAACTGATCAACCACTTTTGCACCCCACCCATGCTCAGACTGAGACTTAAGAATTTGAGTACCTATATGGTGGTAAAGCAAAATCAACTCGTGATTAACTCGAAGAGCTGCTCGATAACGAGAAGACTCCACACGCTTTTTCAAATTATCAAAAAAGGTACTGTAGGAAGGATCGATTAGCTGTTGTATCATTACTGCTCCTTGTTATTATTTTTGCGTATTTCGGGTACCCAACTGGGTACCTAAAAATAGTTGGACACAGGCGCATTTTATCGGACAAACTTGGACAATACAATATATCAAATGGCTTGATATATAAGGAATATTGGATTTGTCTGGATGAGAATAAGGATAAAATCTCCTGCCTCCTAAGGGGCAGGTCGGCGGTTCGAATCCGCCCTGGGACGCCAGTAGAATCAATGGGTTACGTCAAAATGAACCTCTGACATTTTTTCAATAGAGTGCAAATAAATCAATGGGGACGGTCCGGGACAGTCCCCAATTCAAAAAATACAAATTGAGCAATTTTAAAAGGGGACTGTCCCGGACCCACTGCCATTAAGTTAAGACTTTACGTCATCCTGAACGCAGTGAAGGATCCCCTGAAACTGGCCCAGAGCTACATTCGGAGATCCCTCGTTGCACTCGGGATGACGGGCTCTAGCGCTTAACTTAATGGCAGTGTGTCCCGGACCGTCCCTTAAGAACATGAATAAGGTGAGTTTTTTACTTAACTTGCTTTTTATGAGATCATTCGATTAATACTCTAGAGTAATGAGTTATAAACATAAATCGAGGTTATTTAGTTTTACTTTACAAATGTGTATGGCATGAGGTATAACCAAATTAATTGATACTAAGAACTCCAATCCATGTAAAACACTCTGACTTCAGACATGCTAAACATGATAAGCCAGAGTGAGGAAATTAAAGCTTAGCTCTTGATTCCATACCTAAGCTCTTTGTTTGATCACTTAAAGCCTCATGCTTACGAAAAAAGACTATAGTTGCGTTCGATAATAATTCACCTGAGACTTTATCCCCTGGAATTAATTCTTTTAAATTTTTAGCCATACGAACAAATCTCAAAGGCACCTTATTAGGCAACATAACAATTTCATCAGAAATTGCCTTATAAGCCATTGCACTATAAAGTTTAACACCGGGTAAGGTTGCCATCATTTCAAGCTGTGTGAAACCGTTTGAATTTGCTTGTTGCTCACAATATTTTAAAAGCATACTCCCTAGACCTAGTCTTGCAAATTTGGGATGAACAAAAAAAGCCCTTATTTTTGCAGCATCTTTAGATGGATCCAGATAATCGGATTCTTCTCTTCCTGAAAATTGATTACCACCAAATAGCGTTTTGCGTTTACTCCAGCCACCACAGCCAGCTATTTCTCCATTTTTTTCAATAACAAAATAAGTCTTATCATCAACTAATTCTGTATCCACACCGAATACATACTTAATTGCACCTTCAGTTTCTTGCTCTGTATAAATATCACGACTCAATTCTCGTGCTGACATAGTAATAAGCTCATTTAATTCTTTGAGATCACTAATATTCGCTAATCTTATTTTAATCATTCTTTTCTCCATCATTAGTTATTTAACGAAGAAAAGTTAACATGAAATTGAGATAAATAAATTTCTTATTTATTTTATAAAAATAACTTTTTATAATGTTTTTTTTATAAAAAAGGTAATATATGAAAAAATATATTAATTCAACACATTCAAAACAAGATGAACAAACTAATACTCATGAATTATTAGATAAAATGGATAGAAAAATTCTCAATATTCTGCAAACAGACAACCAAATTACAAATCTGGCTCTTGCAGATAAAATCGGCATTTCAGCACCTCCCTGTTTTAGACGAGTTAAACGCTTACGGGATGAAGGGATCATTGTCAACGATGTGTCCTTAGTTGATCCCTTTAAAGTAGGTAGACCTCTAATCGTCTTTGTAAATATTACCTTGGAAAAACAAAGAGAAGATCTTTTGGGACATTTTGAACGAAAGATGCTCGAAGAACCTGAGATAATGCAATGCTATTTTGTCTCCGGAGATACCGATTATTTATTAATTATCCATGTAAAAGATATGAATCATTATAATGAGCTAGCAAGAAGAGTGTTTGCCAATGAACCGAACATCAAAAAGTTTAGGAGTAGCTTCTGCCTTAATCGAACAAAATATAATACTCAAGTGGTTTTATCGGAAGAGTAACCAACAAATCTAGGGCAATATAAATTTTAGATCTATTGAGTAGCAGTTATTTAGAAACTTCTAATAAAAGCGAATCAATGGGGACGGTCCGGGACAGTCCCCAATTTTAAAAATACAAATTGAGCAATTTTAAAAGGGGACTGTCCCGGACCCACTGCCATTAAGTTAAGACTTTACGTCATCCTGAACGCAGTGAAGGATCTCCTGAAACTAGCCCAGAGCCACTTTCGGAGATCCCTCGTTGCACTCGGGATGACGGGCTCTAGCGCTTAACTTAATGGCAGTGTGTCCCGGACCGTCCCCTTTTACACTTATTTAGGGTAGTGCCGAACAACTTGGTGGTTATCCAAGCCCGCTTGTTTTTCAAGTTGTGATTTTAAAATAATAAAATCATTTGTTCTTACTTCACATAATGCTGTCATGGCATTCAAATCGCGTTCGGAAGGGCGCAGCGCTCCACATTCCACTGCGCTAGTCCGCAACTCGACGCATCCATCCCCTGCCCATCCGCCTCCGCCTTTATATATAGCAAAATCAACCGACAACTTGGAACTCTGGCTAATCCAATTTTCATTCTTCTGAGTAATCCAATTATAGAATTGTCTCGATGATTTTGGCTGTGTGTTAAATTTAGGTACAGGAAAAAAAGACTCATCAGAGCAGTATTCATCAACAACAGGAATAGGCAGTAGATATTGTGCACCACCAACACCTTCTCGCCACTGCTTTTCAAATTCATTCGGTGTTTTATCACCTCGGTTGCTTAACGAATCCACTTGTGTTTGTAGCTCTTTAATGATGGTATTTTTGAAGTCAAAATGCTGCTCAGTGATTGTTTTCCCCTTAAGCCTATAAGAGACTCCTTCTGTATTTACTTTGTTGTATTGAGCAATCAATTGTGTGAAAACTTTTTTGCCTTTTTTACTCGATGGTATGCACGCAATCATTGCTACCCACATGTATTTATCGAGGCTCCAAAGTGTATATTCAAAACCACTTACGTTCCCAAACTCTCGCCCAGAACAATCCGTTACTCGGCCCCTTCTAAAAATTAAACTCACGTCCTTCTTTAACATCGCTTTAACCGCATCATGTTCCCCGTGTGTCACATAATACAAAAATTTACGGACATCAATCATAGGTTTAAACAAAGCCAAATGAACTTTTGATGTCGTAGAAAGGGTTGCTAAATCATGGCTCGATAAATTTTGAGCGATTTCAATTTTAATTTCTGTTGGTAACTTGATAAAATGAACGACATCGGATTCCATACATATCTCTTATTTATAATAATTCAGATTAATTTAGAAAAATAAATAAATGGGGACGGTCCGGGACAGTCCCCAATTTTAAAAATACAAATTGAGCAATTTTAAAAGGGGACTGTCCCGGACCGTCCCCTTTTAGATTCTAAGCATATTAGGTAATTAAATTGAATCCTGGCGTAGACCTTTATCCATCGACTCTAAATGCACTTCAGATTGAGGCGCGGAAAGGGATTTCATTGGCTTTGCAGTAAATATACTTAAAGGCCATGCAATGGATGAACTATTAGGGATCGCTCTAGGTAAAGCCATCATACGACCCTGATTCTCGAGACGAGTTAAACTTAATGCTACAGGTAAATATAAGCTTGCCCCAGCTAATTTATTTGCGCCAGTTAACAGCTTTGACAGGAGAATATTTCTATCTTGCGAGTCCAAAGGGATTAATTCATGTTGAGTCGTATGCTCACGTGCATCTTTAGCTTGATTGGTAAGAAAAACATGTTGTAAATAACTACTATGACAATCAGCATAAGAAGGAGCAACAAATTCGATGGTTCCAATTGGATTAGTACCTGTTTTTCTAAATGAAACAGAGGTAATTTGTGGCTTAGAAAATTCAAAACGTAATTTATCAGTATCCTTAATCCCTACAATCTCTTCTTTTAATTCAGTGATAGCAGTTTCAACAACCAAATTGCTCCCATTATAAAAATTTAATCTTCTTTCTTCATCATTAGTTTCTAAAAAACCACCAGGAACTGAATATAATCCAAGAGCGGCTCTTTGTAATAGCATTGATATACCATTACGACTTACCAAAGGAGCTAGCACACCTGTTTTAAAGAAACTCATTTGATATAGTGCGCTGTTTTCAGGAAATTTTTTATTACTAAGCGCCACAATAAACGAATAAGGCACTTTTTTTGCTGCCAAATAGACTGTATTAGTGGTTTCATTATAAACCACAGAAGTAAGAACCATTTGTTTACCATCATAAAAACGTGGGTTTTTAATTGTTTGTTCTTCAACAACTTTTAATCGAGCCTCTTCCTCTTCTTTGGTCAGATTTACTTCAGGTAAATCATCATAAAAATCCGCTGGCTCTAAAGAAGAAATATTTGTTACAAAAATGACAGTTGGGGGTTCAGTAAATTCGAAACTTGATTGCACGGTATTAGTGTCAAAGTTAATCGCGGCTTGTTTGGTATCAATAGGATAAGAGCGTATAAATTCTTCTTCACCTGAATTTTGCTCTAATTGAGTATTTTCCCATAATTGAACAAGATTTAACATTAAAACCTCCAATTCTCTTCAAAAATGAGATTTTACCATAAACCTAGCTTGAAATGCTCTTTTTTTGATCTAATGACAATTCTATTTATACACAA